>JBCCRV010000207.1:0-10576 GCA_039201085.1 Myxococcota bacterium
AACCCCGCCCGCCGAGACGGGCATCGGCGACGCAGGGTTCATTCAATGCGGACTGAATCCGTCGGGTCCGATTACGCTCGCAGACGATTTGGGCAGTGTGGCGCGCGCCGTCGCCCTCGCCAGCGCATCGGAGGGCGCCCTGGCCGTCTGGGCAGGCGAAACGCGCGGTCTCCCAAACCTGCTTGGAACCTGGATTCCCGCTTCCGGCGAGGCCGGCAGACGCATCGCCATCACCGAAGATGGCTTTGTCCAGCGCACGCCGACCGTCGCGCGCGCCGCCGAAGGCTATCTCGCAACTTGGGTGGGGAACGAGTCTGGAACGTTGGACCTCCGCGCGGCGGCGCTGACCATCGATGGCGAACCGGCCGCTGAGCGCCTCGAGCTCGACCCAACACCGGAGGAGGAACAGGCGCCATTCTTGCTCTTCGAGGGCAACGATGGCTGGATCCTGTGGACCGACGCAGGCGGTACGGGCGCCTGGCTGCGCTCCGTCGACAGCACGGGGGTCGTTACCGGTTCCGCAATCAACCTTGCGCCGCCGGACCAATCGCCGCGATTCATCACCGCCGCCGTCACGCGAAACGGGCGAACACTCGTTGCTTGGCAGAACGGTTCGCAAGTCTGGGCAAGGCTTCTCGACGACGGAACGCCTGCCGGTTCCGCGTTTCGGGTCGATGTGGAAGGCGGAGCGACCGGTCGACCTGCGATTGCGACGGGGGTGTTCGGCTCGGCGATTGCGTACGACGTGCGCGTGGACGGCGTTCGACCGGAGTTCCGAGTGCGTCTCTTCGATGGGGAAGACGAGCTTTTGGCGCCGATTCCGGCGCCCCTTCCCGCAGGCGAAGAAGCGACCGGCGCGGCGATCGCGCCGCTGGCCGAAGGCTTTGCGGCAATCTACCGCGCGAGCGAGGACTCGCAGGCAGCTATGATTCGACTCGTGACGCTCAACGCGCAGGGCGACGCCGTACAACGCTTTGACATCGCGTCCACGGAGCCGGTGGGGGGCGCGTCCACGATCGTAGCGACGCCGGAGGGCGCGCTGGTCTTTGCGTGGTCGGAACGAACGGACGCGGGCGCACGTCTCTTGGCGTCGTCGGTGCAATGCAGTCGGTGAGTCGCGGGCTCGGCTTCGGCGAGGCTGCGCTCCTCACTGCACGCTTCCGTGAACTTGTTTGGGCTGTTCGGGTAAACAGCGTGAACGCCAAGCCCGAGGGCGTCTACGTCGCTTCGAACGCACATGCGATGATTGGGGGCGTTTCGGCTGCCGATCGGCGAGCGTTCAGACCGCACTTTTTTCGCAGCTCTGACCTGCTTGCTTCTACAGCGTTGCCGTGGTCTCGCGCTTTTCGGCGCGAAACGTGTTGGTCCGCATCTTGTAAGGGTGGTGGGACGTGACGCTGCGCGACAGCCTATTGCTCTCGGCTTTGTTTTTTCTCACGTCGGCGTGCGAACCCGCGCCGCAAGTGAACGGCGGGTCTTCGGCCCTAACGGCCGATGCGGCGGTGATCCCGTTCGAAGACGTTCCGGCCGTCTGCGCGCGGCCAGAGGAAGGATGCTCATGCGAGAGTACCGCGCCCGTCGACTGCGTCTTCGACTCGCTGCGAATCGCGCGTGGATTCCGGTGCACGCAGGGCGCGCGCTACTGCCGCGCCGGTGAGTGGTCGGCGTGCGAGTCGGTGTACGAATATGAGATCGCGACGCCCATCAACGCGCTGATCACCTCACCCAGCGAATGCAACCCGTGCAATCCGGACTGCTACGTCACTACGGACCGTCCCGACGGCGATGATCTCACACCGGAAAACTCGGACAACGCAACCTACGACGCGGACCGCGGCGGTATCACCATCGAGGGCGGTACGTCGAGCACGCGACCGCTCGACGACGCCGACGGCGACGGCATTCCCGACATCGCCGATGATGCTCCCGGCGACCCGGCGGTCGGCACATCGGGCCTGTACCATACGCTGCCCTTCGGCGGCCCCTCGCAGACCGACCCGCTCGAAATCAATGCGCGGATCACGACGGCCGACATCTACTTCCTGATGGACACCACAGGCTCGATGGGCGGTGAAATCGCCAACCTGCAAGCCGGGCTCACCAGCGGAACGTTCATTCCGGGATGCCCCGGCGGCGTCGTTGGCGCGATCGAGTGCACGATCCCGAACGCAAGCTTTGGCGTCGGTCACTTCGAAGACTACCCGGTTAGCCCGTTCGGGTCCGATGCGTTCGGCGACCTCCCCTACACCCACGACCTAGACATCACCGATTCACTCCCGCTAACGCAGACGGCGGTGAACGGCCTGAGCACACGCAACGGCGTCGACTGGCCGGAATCGCACACGCAAGCTCTCTGGTCCATGGTCACGGGCAACGGCCTCTTCGGGTTCACGGACGATCGCACGGGCTGTCCTCCGGAAACCTTCGGCTACCCGTGCTTCCGCGAGGATGCGCTCCCCATTGTGGTTCTCTTCACCGACGCCGATATGCACAACGGTCCACGCGCCGCGGCAGACTACGGAAACGTGGCCGTGGGCACCGCCGCGACGTTCCTCGCCGACCCGCCGTGTGTGTCGCGTGCCTGTTCGCTCGACAGCTTCTGCTGCAGCAGCGCGACCTGGGACGGCATCTGTACGAACACCGCCCGCACCCTCCCCGAATGCGGCGCCACACCGTTCGGTGTGAGCTGGACCGACACGGTGGCTGCGCTGAACGGCGCCAACGCGAAGGTCATCGTTGTAGAGTCGAGCCAGGGGTTTCTAAATGGCGAGGCGGATGCACTGAGCCTGGCCAACGCGACGGGCACACTGGGCGCTGGCGGCACGCCCTTGGTGTTCAGCATTCCCCAGGACGGGAGCGGTCTCTCCACCGCGGTCGTCGATGCGGTCGATGAACTGGCCAATGCGACGCGCTTCGATATCGGCATCCGTGCGACGGACAATCCGCTTACACCCTTCGACGAAACCCAACTTGTCGAATCGTTGGCCGCCACTGGCTGGGGCCCCGGCAGCTGCGCCGGACTCGCTGGCGCTGAAGCCTTTCAGTGCTCGCCCGGCACGCTCGTCGACTTCGTCGCGGAGTTCCGGAACGACGTTGTGATGCCGATCGCAACACCTCAGGTGTTCAACTTCACGATCGAGTTTCTCGTGGACGGAAGCGTGCAGGACGAGATTCCTGTTCGAATTGTGGTCCCGGCTGTGGAAGCGCTCTTTGACCCGGAGGCGCGCTACCTCCGAACGCACAACGCCGCCGAACGCTGCCTCATCCCACCGGAGCGACCGGACTGGCAGGACTTTGCTTGGGAAGTGCTCACGCCGTCGGATACGGCTGTACGCTTCGAGTTCCGCTCCGCCGACACGGAGGCAGGTCTGGATGCGGCTGTGCCAATCACTGTGACCGTCCCCTCGCTCCCCGAGACCGGTACGCTGGACGTGGGAGAACTGCTCGTCGCCAACGGGCAGATCAACTTTCGCCCCTTCCTGCGAACCTCCGCGGTCCTGACGGCCACCGCGGACCGGCGCGAAGCACCGCTGCTCGTCCGCATGGATCAGATCTACAACTGCGTTCCCATGGAATAGGGCGTCTACCCCGGCGGGTTCGGCGCTCGGTCGTGGCTTCCGCAAGGCCAGCGCTTTGCGTCTGAGGCAGCCGTGCTACAGACACGCTGAGTCTTTCCTTATGGCTTCCTTACGACGTTTTTCCGCGGCGCTGGGCCTCTTCCCCGGCGCGGTCCTGATCCTCTGGGGCATCGGCGCCTTCGGCATTTGGGACCCATGGGAGCTAAACGTCGCCGAGGCCGCGCGGGCCGACGTCGATGGCACGGAGCTCGAACTCGAGTTCCGTGGGCCGACCTTTGCGGTTTGGCTACTGGCCCAGAGCTTTCGCATCTTCGGCGTGAGCGAGCTCAGCGGCCGCCTGCCCATCGCGCTAGGCGCTCTGGCGCTCATGGGCGCAGTCTACTTCATCGCGCGGAGCTACGACGACAAGAAGGCGGGCATCATCGCCGCGCTTGCGATCAGCAGCGCCCCCATCGTGCTTTTCAACGGACGAGGTATGTTTGGCGACGCGTGGGCGATGGCCGGCAACGCGCTGGTCGGGCTCTTTGCCTTTCGCGTCGCGTTTCGCTCCTCCGGCAAGGCCCTCGCGCTCGACGCGCTCGGCCTCGCGGCGTCCATCGCCCTCGCCACGGCAGCGGCAGGCGTGCTCTCCGGCGCCCTTCCCCCGCTGCTGGCGGTGGGCATTGTGGCGGCGCTACGCGCACCGGACCTGGAGAGCGGCATGCCGCGCCTGCGTGCGCTGGGCGTTGCGGTTCTGGGCGCCGGCGCGGCGCTCTTTACGGGCATGGCCATTGTCGCGGACGGCGCGGCGTACAGCCATTGGCTGGGCGGTGCACCCTTCGGCGGCGAGCCGCCCACCTTCGATGCGGGCCTCGAACGGGTGTTCCACGGATTCGGTGCCTGGAGCGGCCTGATGGTCATCGGCCTTGCCCGCCTGCTCTCGCCCCGTCCCGCCACGTTGCCTGCGGAAGCCGCGGAAGGTACGGGCGGCGGACCGTATCGCGAAGCTGAGGACGCGGCCGAAGGTGCGGTCTCCGAAGCGTTCTTTGTGCGTATCTCGCTCCTCCTGTGGACGGCGTTCGGCTACGGCGCGCTCATGCTCTACACGGCCCGCTATGGCGAGACGACCTTTCACTCCGTCGCGCCCGTCGCCGTCGCGATCGCCATGCTGCTTCGCGACCTCGTCCGCTCGAAGGGCAGCTGGTGGGGGGAGGCCGTTGTGGCCGGGCTCTTCACCGTACTCATCCTCCGCGACTACGCGCTCTTTCCCGGCACCGCCGTCGACAGCCTTCCGCTCCTGGACCTGACGCTGCCGGAGGTGTTCAACCCTCGAAGCGCCTGGGGCACGGTCGTGGTCCTCTTCCTGGGCGCGCTCGCGCTCACCTTCGCGGCGGGTGAGGGCTTTGCGAAGAAGCCCGACTTTCGCGCGCCCTACGCGTTCATTGGTCGCCAGTGGGGCGCCAAGGTGGAAGGCGTTGCGCCCCTCAAGCTCGCGGCCGTCATCGGCGGCTGCATCCTCGCGGGTGCGGCGGCGGCCTTTGCGGGCAACGGCGGTCTCGTTGCCGGCGTCTTGCTCGCACCGGTTGTCGCCGTTGGCGCCGTCGTGTACCTCACGCGCCCGCGCCTTTCGGCGGGCGCGGGCTGGCTCACCTTCACGCTCTTCCTCGGCGCGCTGCTCATGACCTTCGGCCTCGCCTGCGTCATTGCGAAGGGCCAGCTTCAGCTCGCGTCCATCGCGCTGCGGGCCGGCAAACGGATCGTCGTGCTGCTCGTCGCTTTGCCGATCGCGCTGGTGGCCGGGCAACTTGCCTTGTGGCTTGGCGCCAAGCTTGGTGCGTTCCGGGTTGCGCCGATCCTTCTGGCCGGCGTCGTTTTTGGCGCCTACACCTCCTTCGGCTATCTGCCGGCGCTCAGCGCCCACTTTTCGCCGCGCCCCGTCTACGACGCCTTCAACGAGCTGCGTGCAGACGGGGAGCCACTCGTCGAATACCGCGTCTCCGGCCGCGCCGCGGCGTACTACGCCGAGGGAGACGAGGTGCGTGAGATCGAATCGCAAAGCGAGCTCATCTCGTACCTGAGTGGGGACGAGCGCACGTGGGCGGTCATTCCGGCGGACCAGCTTCCGACCTTGAATCGCGCTTTTCGCGCGCGAAACCGTCGCCATCTCTTCGTCGCGGACGCCGAAAACGCGCGCCTGTTGCTCGTGTCCGGACGCGAGGTGGAGGGCGCGGAGAACGCCAGCTTCATCGCCGAAGCGGTGCTCGACGAAGCGCCGACGCCGCAGCATCCGGTGGGCGCAAACTTCAACGACAAGATCGAGCTGATCGGCTACGACCTAGAACTTCCCCAAGAGGGCTTTGCTGGAGCCGGCCAGGACTTCACGATCGTCTGGTACTGGCGCGCCCTTTCGCGCACGCCCGGAAGCTACAAGATCTTCCTTCACGTGGACGGCGCTGGTAACCGCCTCAACGGCGACCACGACCCCGTCGATGGCCGCTACCCCGTTCGCCTCTGGGATCAGGGCGACGTCGTCGTCGACCGTCAGGAGCTCACCGTTCCGGCGAACTACCGCCCGGGACAGTACACGATTTGGCTCGGCTTCTTCAGCGGCAGCACGCGCCTCGAGGTCAAGGAAGTCGCGAACGGTTCGAAGGACAACGTGAACCGCGTCAACGCCGGCACATTGCTGATTCGCTAAGGACGTCGCCGCCAGCCAGTCGGCGCTGGTCGCCGGCAGTAAGAGCGGGAACGGCTGATCGGCGCGGCGAGCGGGCTTCACCCAGAAGCGCGTTGGGGTCCGGCTCGCGGCGGCGGCGTGGACCGTGAGCGCACGCCGTGTCCACAGCAGCTTCAACCGCGGCGAGCGGGTGAAGCCCCTCTCCCACGCCGGTCCCCACCGGCGACAGGCGTTGCGGACTACGCAGAGAGCAGTGCGGCGACGGGTGCGGCGTCGTCGATGGCGCGCTCGATGCCGTCGGTTTCCATGGCGATGAGCTCGCTGACCTCGAAGATGTTCACGCGGTCGCCGAGGTCTTCTTCGTAGGTGAGGAGCGCGTCGACCCACAGGAACTCCTGCACGATCGGTGGGGCGCTCCGCGGCAGGGCCGGCGGGCGGTGCACGACGAGCGAGTCGAGGCTTTCTAGGAGCGATGGCTCCGCGTCGAGAAGCTCGATGCCCATGCCCGCGGAGCGGCCCGAGAGGTCGCTCCGGCGAACGCTTCCAAGCACGAAGTGATGCTCGCCGCCGGCGTGAATCTCCAGGACCACTTCCGTACCTGGCTCGAGGGGGAGCTGCGTCTTGAAGAAGAAACCGTCGCGGCTGATGTCCCGCGTTTCGAGCGCCACGGGCTCGTCCCAGAGGTCGCAGATCATCGGTACTTCGATGGTGCAAGCGTGGCGCGGTGCGCGGCGGCGGGCGGGGATCAGGTCAACGGCTTCAAGCATGGCAGGTCTCCACGAAGCGTCATGTGCTCCGTACACCTACATGTTGGCTCGGGTTGTCGGCTGCGATCCAGATTTCTACAAGTCGGCGGATCGAGCGTTCATTCACCTTCGCCCTCAGGGAGATCAAATCTGTCTCGATACCCAAAAGGCCGTGCGCTTCGCAAATGCGACCGCGAACGGATCGGACGCGGTCGGCCCTTCCCGCTCGGCAAGCAAGGACTTCGGCCAGGCCCACCGCTCCGGAAGCCGGGCCAAAAACGCATCGAGTGATGGATCGGGCGTGGCCATCACAAGAAAGCGTAGCCAACCCTGCACGCCCCTCAAGCACGCGCTATGAAAGGCCATGCGCCTGCTGCATGTGAGCGACCTGCACATAGATGACGGGCTGCCGTTCTTGCCCACCGGGCGCACCCACCGCAAGCGCCTGGCCGGTTGGGCCAACCTGCGTCTTCGGCGGGCATCGCACTTTGCCGACGCCGCGCGAAAAGTCGAACTGCTCGGCGAACTCGCGCAGGAAGCCAAGGTCGACGCGGTGCTTTGCTCGGGTGATTACACGGCGCTTGGTACAGCAAGCGAACTGGAAAAGGCGCGCTCCGTCATCGAACCGCTCACGCGAGCGCCCGGTGGACTGGTCACGGTGCCGGGAAACCACGACGTCTACCTCGACGACGCCCTTGGGGTCTTCGAGCAGCACTTTGACGACTTTCTCGAGTCAGACCTGCCCGAGCTTCGAAGGGACGGGCCGTGGCCGCTCGTCCGGCTCTACGAGGGGGTTGCCGTGGTGTGTGTGAATAGTGCCCGGCCGAACCCGCCTATCTTTCGTTCAAGCGGCGTCATTCCCGAAGCGCAGCTCGACGGGCTACGCGACGCTTTGGCCCATGAAGCGCTGCGGGAGAGCTTCGTATTTGTGATGACGCACTACGCGCCGCGGCTGGCTTCCGGCCGACCGGACTCGGCAAGCCACGGGCTGGAAAACGCCAATGCTCTTCTCGATGCCTGCGCCGCCATTCGTTTCGGCGCGATCGTTCACGGACACGTGCACAAGTGCTACTCGGTGAACGATCCGCGCTGCACGATCCCGCTCTTTTCCTCCGGCTCGACGACGCAGAAAGGCCATGAGGGCCTCTGGCTCTACGAGATCGAAGGCGAGCGCGCTCGGGCGTATCGGGGTCGCTTCAACGGCCAGCGCTACGAGCTCGCCACCGCGCCGGAACGAAACTGGAGCCATCAATAGACTTCTTCGCAGGGCTGAGCGTTCGCACGGCTAAACGTTCGCAGGGCTAAACGTTCGCAGGGCTGAGCGTTCGCAGGGCTGAGCGTGCGCAGGGCTGAGCGTGCGCAGGGCTGAGCGTGCGCAGGGCTGAGCGTCGCCCTCTTCCTTTCGGAAGCGCAGCGATACCCGGAAGGCGATGCCGCGCGAACTGCGCATGGCCGTTCGTCCCGTGGGTGGCACGGCCCCTCAGGGCCAGGGGCCGGTCTGCTCCAGACCCAAATCTTCGCGCCAGCCCATCGCCACGTTGAGCGCCTGAATGGCTTGGCCCGACGTCCCTTTGAGGAGGTTGTCGATGGCTCCGAAGGCCACCACGCGGCCCGTGCGCGCATCGAGCCGGTAGCTCACGTGCGCGCGGCTTCCGCCGCGCACCCAGAGCGTATCCGGCAGCTCGGCGACCACCTCGACGAGCGGGCTTTCGCCGTAGCGCCGTTCGGCAGCCTCGCGCAGCTGTGCTTCGGTGACGCCGTCCTTGGCCGTCGCATACGCGGTCGCAAGGATGCCACGGCTCATCGGCACAAGATGGGGCGTAAAGGAGAGCCGAATGTCGCGGCCGCTCAAGGATGAAAGCAGCTGTTCGATCTCCGGCGTATGGCGATGGGTGCCGGCAACCTTGTAGGCACGTACACCTTCGGCGGCGTGCGGAAGGTGCGTCACCATGCTGGGCCTGCGGCCGGCGCCGCTCACGCCGCTCTTCGCGTCGACGATGATCCCGTCAAGCTCGATGAGCTTCGATTCGACAAGCGGCGAAAGGGTTAGCAGCGCTGCCGTCGGATAGCAGCCGGGCACGGCGATGAACTCGGCGCCCTTTAGCGCACCACGCGCGTATTCGACCAAACCGTAGACGGCGCCACCGAAGAGGTCCGGCGCGCCATGCTCGCCATACCACTCGGCGTACACGCTTGGATCTTGAAGACGAAAATCGGCGGAGAGATCGACCACGCGAACACCGCGCTTGCGCAGAACCTTCGCATGAACCGCGCTCGCGCCGTGCGGGAGGCCGAGAAAGACCACGTCGGCGTCGACGCGGACACTGTCGAGCGGTTCCAGCTCACCGTTGAGCAGGCCCTGCAGCGACGGCAACACCCGGGCGACGGGCTCACCGGCGCGCGAGTGGGCATGCAGGCTCACCAGACGCAGGTGCGGGTGGCCGAGAATCAAGCGCACCAGCTCGGCGCCTCCGTATCCGCTCGCGCCAAAGACCGCCGCCCGCATCGATTCGCTCATGGAGGAAGGTCTAGGCTATCAAGCGGGTCGAAGCTAAACGAACGAAAGCTCATCCCAAAAATCGCTGCGGTCAGGTTTTGAGCAGCTTGCGCGGAACTCAGCGTCCGCGAGGCGAAGTAAGTGCCGAGCACGTTCGAGGTGAGGGGATGGCTGAAAGTCGTGTGAGGTGGCGGAAACATGGCCACGGCGATTTTTGGGATGAGCTCTAAGGTCGCGCGGGTCTATAGCGCCCCCGGACCGATGGCCGAGTTGGTGGTGACAGCGAGCTGAAAGGGCGTGCCCGGCTCCTCGCCGTACGTGCCGACCCATACGCGATAGACGCCCGTCCGAAACGTGCCTTCGACGGCCGGGTTCAAGCCCGCAAAATCGTCGTTGCAGATCACGCTCCCGTCCGGCCGCTGAACGGCCAAGGTCGTGTCGCCTTGGGACTGCACGAATACACGAAGGTAGGGAAAGTTCGACAAGGTACTGACTACGGCCGTGGGCTCCTCCGTCGTCGTTCCCACGCACTCGGGGCTCAGCGTGTTCGCGTACATGCCCTCGCCCGTTTCGCCCTCGAGCACGACCAGCGGATCCGGCGCAAAGCCCGGAGCGATCGGCACCATACCGGCAGCGGACCCCGTAGCCGCGCCACCGGACGCGGAAACCCCGCCCTCGCCCACGGTGACCGATTCGGCCATAACCGGCGGAGGCGTCGAGGTCGAAGCGCATCCGCATGCGGCCAGAGCAACGAGGCTTTCAAAACGCATCCCCTAGCTATACCACCCTGCAGGAAGCAACGATGCACCGCCGCGGCACGGCGGCGCTGCCAACGAGACGCTTGCAATACGCCCATCGCGGAGCCGCTTTCGTAGCTCCACAACACCCCACCACCACGGCTCCGCAAACGTCAGCGCAGTACAACCCGACCGCGAGGCAGCGACTGGCGCTTCACGGGGCGCCCTCGGACACTGCGCGTGATCCGCACTGTTCGCGCGTGATCGCGGCGGTCCTCGGCGTACGAGCTCCTCAGCCGCGAGGAATGAGTACGGAGCGGCTGTAGTGGGGGGACCTACCGGGCCTTGAGGAGCTGATTCCG
>JBCCRV010000208.1:0-10539 GCA_039201085.1 Myxococcota bacterium
GTGCTCCTCGGTGACGCCCATCGAGTGGCGGGAAGCGAAGGCGCGGCCCGCGCGGCCTTTCGCCGGGCCCTCGAGCTCGACCCGGACAGCCGCACGGCGCGGTCGCGCCTTCGCGGCGGTAGCTGATAGCCGACTCAATGACGGGGCGCGGAGGACTCGCGCTATCGAACCCATCACCCCTCACGCTCCACTCTTCCGACTTCCCTCTCACTCTCACTCTCGGGACTACGCCGAGAGGCTCCGCTGGAGCGGTATGAATCGGTTATCTAGACCGCGCTCAGACGGCTTCGTACGGCGTCCCGAATCGGCCCCTCCGGCGCGAGCGCCACGGCCTGCGCGCGGTGGTACGCCGCCTTCTGGCGATGGCCCGCGCGGCGGTTCAGATCGGCCAGCACGAGCGACCAAAGGTACGACCCTTCCAGCCACGACGGCGGTGGATCGCGGAGGAGTTCAAGGCCCGCCTCCGCGCCTCCGAGCTCGGCGAGGGCGAGCGCTCGATTCAAGCGGTGAAGGGGCGAAGGCGATACGCGCTCCAAGTGCGCGTAAGCGTTCACCACGTCCTGCCACGGCGTCGCCTCGAAGGAGGGTGAAAGCGCATGCGCCGCCGCGACCGCCGCTTCGGCGTGGTAGCGCGTGTAGGCGTTGCCGCGTGCCGAACGCTCCAGCGCCTCGAGCCCTTCCGCGATCTTCGCGCGCTCGTAGAGCGCTCGGTCTTGATCCTCAAGGAGCACGAGCGCACCCGTCTCGGAGCGACGCGCGGGCAGGCGGGCGGTATGAAGAAGCACAAGGGCGAGCAGCGCTTCCGACGTCGGCGCGCCGTCCGTGCGAACCAGCGTGCGCGCCAAATGGATCGCTTCGTCACACAGCTCAGCGCGCACGGCCGCTTCGTGGCTGAGATGGCCCTCGGCGAAGATCGCGTACACCATGAGGCGAATCGAAGGCGCGTCGAAGCTTCCGAGTTCACCCTGAGCCCGCAGGGCCCGGCGACCCCGCTCCAGCCGTTTGCGCACGGCGCCTTCGCCCATGAAGAGACGCTGGGCGATTTCCCGCACGTCGAAACCACACACCAGCTTCAACGCGAGTACGAGGCGCGTGCGCTCCGGCTGCCCCTCGGCGCAGCAGGCCGAGAGCAGCGGGAGGAGCGCGCCGCCATCGGGTTCGGGAGGCGGCGCGTGCTCCGTCAGGAGCGCCTGGCGGCGCGCCGACCTTCGCAACGACCCCTGAAGCTCCCGATGCGCCACCCGGTAGAGCCACGCTTCGGGGTTTTGAGGCTCGCCGTCGCGGGGCCAACGCTCCACCGCGCGCATCATCGAGACCTGAACGGCATCCTCGATGGCGGCGAGGTGATGGGTGCCCGCACGCGTCGCCAGCTGACCGACGAGACGGCCGTAGGCGCGGCGAAAGAACGGCTCGTTGGAACCCTTGCTCAAGGCGTTCGAATCTCGATCACCTCCACGCCCGAGCCGGGACGCACCAGGCCCGGGCATCCGCGTGCGACGGCGGCGGCCTGCTCCAGGCTCTCGGCTTCCACGATCATGTAGCCGCCGGCGAGCTCCTTAACTTCCACAAAGGGTCCGTCGATGGGACCGGAGGTTTCGAGCCGACCTTCGCCGAGGCGGCCGCCAAGGTCGACGAGCTGGGCTTCGTGGGCGGCGCGCCATTCGTTGAACTTCGCGTACATGGCCTGCATATCGCTGGGCGAGGGTTGCGAATCGTCACCACCGGGAATCGAACGCTGAAGGCAAAGGTATCGAGGCATGAATCAGTCCTTTCCGTGGGGCGCGGGTGCGCACCTTTAAAGGGTCGATGCGCGAGCGTCGCCCTTTTGGACATGGCGTGGAGTTTTTCTTGGTCCGCCAGGGCGCCCAGCGGCCGCGCACGCTATCGTCCCTCGATGGCGGACGACCTGGCAAGCGCATGGAACGAAGCGGGCCGAGCGCACTTTATGGCCCTTTCCAACGAACTGACGAAGTTCTACGAGGGCGACCAAGAAGCCGCGATCGAGCAATCGGACCCGCGTACGGAAGCGCAGGCCGAAGCCGTACTCGCCGAAGCGCTGACGATGCGCGCCGCCGGCGAGGGCGCGTCGATTCGATCACGCTTCGACCCCGCGTACGCGCCCTTCCTAGAGCGCATCAAGGCCACCTCGATGTCCTTGCCCTTTGTGACTTTGCTGGGCGCCGAAACATTGCTCGTGCGGCGGGGCGCCGCGTGGAAGGACGGGCGGCTCTGGCTCCTGGACGGCCACGAGGCCCGCGAGCTTGCGGCCCTCGGTGCGTGCCGTTCGCGCAAGGGCGAGCACCTGGTGGTGGCCGCGGAGGCGGGCCTGGAGTTTCGCGATGGCTTGGCCGGTAAGGAAGCCCTCGAAGGGGACGCGACGGCGCAGCTGGCGTGGCCATCGATGACGCTCCTTCGCCCCGTAGGCCTGGATGCAGACGCCGAGTGGGAGCCGAACGGCGACGGCCTCGACATTGAACAAATGGCCGTGAGCGACGATGGCAAGCGCGTCGTCGTCTCCGGCTACCGGCAGGGCATTCTCCTTGGCTCGCTCCACGAAGGCGAACCGGACTGGCGACTCCTTTGGCCGGACCAACGTCCGGAGTACACGGGCTGGGGCGGCGGCGAAGACGGTGAGCCCCGCTACGCCGGCGATATGACGCATGTCGCGATCTCACCGGACGGCACTCGGCTCGCCTTTGGCTGCCAGGATTCGGATCATCTGCTCTTTCGGGTGGAAGGTGCGGAGATCGTTCACCACGCCAGCGCGGGACCGGTGAGCGAATACCCGCACTTTTGCGCTTTCACCGGGGACGGCTCTCGCGTCGCGCTCAACTCGTGCCATTTCTACAGCGGCGAAACCTTCTCGATGGACTGGGAGTGGGCCGGCACGCACGGCAAGTACATCGATCCTCACGAGAGCGAGCTCGATGAGCACACGCCGCTGATCGAGTCCGGCCTTCGAGTCTACGGCGGCGCGTGGGTCGACCGCCGCGTGATCACGGCGCTCTTTCCCGACTCGAACGCGACGGGAGGGTTTCTTCTCGCAGGCAACGGCGTGCTTCGCTGCGTGGGCGCGAAGAGCGGCCTCGGCTTCGCGCAGACCTTTGGATCGTCCGCGAGCAGCGTGGACTTCTGCGCGCGCTCACGGCGCATCGCCGTCGCCAGCTACTCCGGCATGGTGCACGTGTACGATTCGGACGCGGCGGAGCTCCCCGGACGCATCGACGGCTACCGCTCACGCCGCGAGTGCTACCGCTGGCTGATGTGGCGCGACCTCGAGGGCGGACCACTGCGCTGGTAGCGCTGGCGCGACGGCTTTCTCGACCCAATGCCCTTCGGGCAACGCGAACAACGGAGTCACGATGGACAAGAGGAAGCGTAGAGGGTGAGTGTGGTGAGTGAAGGGTAAGGAGTGAAGAGTGAAGGGTGATGTGTCCGACGATGGCCGCCCGCCCGAGGTTTTCGCCCCGCACGCCCACGCCTCACCCCGTCGCCCCACACTTCACCCTCACGCCCACGCCTCACCCCGCACGCCCACGCCCACGCCCCCACGCTTCACCCTCACGCCTCACGCCCACGCTTCACCCCCCGCGCCACGCCTGAAGCCCTTAACCGAATGGCATTGGGTCTAGAGCAGTGTTCGCCGTCGCCGCCTCGGGGCGCGAGTCGACCCATGAAGCGCGCGGGCGAGCACCCGATGGTACTCGAGGTGCTTTTCAAACGCAGGCGACGCCTGTCGGCGGCTCACGCCGTTTGGGGAGCGCATGTTACGCAGCCAACGGTGCGAAAAGGCTCAAGGCCTTCTATAGTGCCGCCATGCGCTTTGCCCTCTGCCTTTCCGTGCTCCTCGCTTGCTCCCCCGGGGGCGACCGCCCGATCCGTGACGGTGGCGGCGGCGGCGACCCGGATCTCGGCGGCGGCGCCGAGGTGGGCCCGCGGCCGGACATTGGCCGCGCGGACTCGCCCCTCGAATGCTCGGGAACCACCGCCACGGCGGAGAGTGCCTTTGCGCCCGTCGACATCGTCTGGGTGATCGACAACTCGGGAAGCATGCGGGAGGAAGCGGACCTCGTTCAGCGCAACATCAACAACTTCGCGGCGGCCGTCGAAGGCGTGGGCCTCGACCTGCACGTGGTCGTGATCACGAGCGGCGCGTTCATCACCGTGCCGCCGCCCCTGGGCGCCGATCCGGAACGCTTCCTTCGCGTCCCCCAGGACGTACAATCGTCCAACAGCCTGGAGCGGCTCCTGGGCACGCTCCCAATGTACGAGGATTTCCTGCGTCGCCGCGCGGCCCTTCACTTCGTCGTCGTCACGGACGACGAGAGCGCCATGCCCGCCGAGGGCTTTCTCTCCACGATGCAAGGCAACCTTGGCCGCTCCTTTCGCTTTCACTCGATCGCATCACCGCCTGGATCGACCCACTCCTTCGGACCCTTCGGCATGATGGACGGCTGCGAAGGTCCGAACGGCGAAGCGGCGGACAACGGCGAGATCTACTGGCGACTCTCCGAACTGACCGGCGGCCTGCGCCTTTCGATCTGCTCGGAAGACTGGACCTTGCTCTTCAACGATCTGACGCGCGCCATCTCCGTGCCCCAGTCGTTGCCCTGCAGCTACACGATTCCGCCGCCGCCGGCGGGCGAAGCCTTCGACCGCAACCTCGTCAACGTCGAGTACACGCCGGGGACGGGCGGCGCGACGCAGCTCATTCCCGGCGCCGGCACCTTTGAAAACTGCACCGGCGAAGGCTGGTACTACGACGGCGGCACGGAAGAAGCGCCCGCCCGCGTCGAGCTCTGCCCCGCCTCCTGCGGCCGCGTCGAAGGCGACGCCGACGGCCGCATCGACATCACCTTCGGCTGCGAAACGATCCTCATCTAAGCCTCGACGACGTCGAGGCTGGGAAGGCCGAGGCTGAGAAGGAAACGCGAGCCCCGCGAGGGCGGGGATCGGTAAGGCGCGTGGACGAAGACCCGTGCCGCCGCGTTCGACGCGGTTCGCGCAGCCGAGCGTCGAAGCGTATCGACGATGCGCGGCGCAACGGTCGGTCAGTCGGCCTCCGGGGCCCGCAAATCCGCGCGCCACCCCGCTAGCAGACCACTCTCACCTTGAACGGAGCCCGCGACGTTCGCCGTGCGCGAGCGCCGCGCGCCCTCCGTCGTGCTCCCTGCCGCGAGCGCCGTGCTCCCTGCGTCGTGCGTCGTGCTCCCTGCGTCGTGCGTCGTGCGTCCGGCTCCGTGCGTCGTGCTCTCTACGTCCTGCGTCCCGCGGCCTGCGTCCCGCAGCGGACGTCCCGCAAGTCTCTAAAGGCCACACACCGGGGAAATCGACCACGAGCAGTCGCGCACCGATTCGCACTCGCGTTGCGTACCGCGCATCGCGCAGAACGCTTCGAAGCCGGGCCGGCTTGCCTCGCAGCAATCGAAGTCCATGCACGCGGCGGGATCGGTTTGCCAGCCGCAGTCGAGAATGCGTTCGCAGTCGCTCTGCGCCGTGATGCCGCTGCAGATCGCTTCGAATCCCGCGCGGGTCGCCGTGCAGCAGCCCGTCGATCCGCACTCCGCGCCGCCGCTCCACGAACAGTCGAGGGCCCGCTCGCAGGTCAGCTGTTCGCTGAGCGAAGCGCAAAGAACCTCAAAGCCTGGGCGCGTCGCCTGACAGCACGTGCCGCTGCCCAGATCGGGCGGCGCAAGATCGAGGCTGATGTCCGGCAGGCTAAGCTCCGGAAGCGCATCCATGGCGGCGTCCGAGCCCTCATCGGGTTCGCCCAGGTCCGGAAGCGCCGTATCGGGAAGGGCCGTGTCGGCAGTCCCTACATCTTCCGTCGCATCCGATCCGACGTCCTCCGCCACATCGTCGGCAAGGTCGGCAGCCGCGTCCGCCGCCGCATCGTCCGAACCGCCCGACGGACCGCCGTCGTCACCGCAGGCTACGGAAACGAGTAGGACGCAAAGGATCGGGAAGTGGATTCGCATGGGCTCGCTCGAAGGAAGGGATCGCGCCAGCGTAGCAGACACAAAACGTAAGCTTGAAGGACCCTCTCGCGGGTCGCTCGAAGAATCGATCGCCCCCGCCGAACCTGCGCCACTCCGGTTGCGTCCCCGCCGTCTTCGTAGTGCGAAGGTCAAACCGATGGACGCAGGACGCCGGCACCCGCCCAACATGCGCTGCATGCTCCGGATATGGCGTTGTTCGGTCGCCGCCTTGCTGCTGCTTTCGGGTATCGCCAGTGCATGCGCCGACTCCGATTTTTCCGTCATTGATGCGGACGTGCGCTACGACTCGAGCACAAGCCCGGCGTACGACGCCCGTACGGACGACGTCCGGGTCGACGATGCGCTTTCGGACGACATGGGCGCAATGGACGCCATGCCCGGAGATGCCGCCGTAGACGCGCCCGCACCCGCTCCCGATTTGGGGGCGCTACGCGCTTTCCCTGGCGCCGAAGGCTTCGGCCGCGACGCGACCGGTGGGCGCGGCGGTCAGGTGCTTCACGTCACCAATCTGAACGACAGCGGCCCGGGCAGCCTGCGGGCTGCGCTCACAACCGAGGGGCCTCGCACCGTCGTCTTCGACGTCGGAGGCATGATCGAACTCGAGTCGCAGCTTCA
Organism: Myxococcota bacterium; assembly: GCA_039201085.1. Lineage (GTDB taxonomy): Bacteria > Myxococcota_A > Polyangia > Polyangiales > Houyiibacteriaceae > JBCCRV01. Next base: position 6,615 of record JBCCRV010000208.1, read on the forward strand.
AATCGGAAGCACGAACGTCGAGACCAACCGGCTGCGCGAAGCCGTGACGATTGCCGGTCAAACGGCACCGCCCCCCGGCATCACGCTGCACGGGGGTGGACTGGATATCTTCACGAGCAATGTGATCGTTCGCTACCTCACGGTCCGATTGGATATCGACGAGGTCGAAACGGACGACTCGGTGCGCATTCGAAACTGGGGCGTCGACGGCTACCAGCAGCGAGACATCATCCTCGACCACCTTTCGCTCTCGCACGGTTCCGATGAAAACTTGGGCGTCTCGAGCCTTAGTGCGGAAGTCACTTTGGAACGCATAACCGTTCAGAACTCGCTGCTTGGCGAGAACACGAGCCAACAGAAGAACTTCCTGCGGGGAGCGTTCGTGTACAAGCTTTCGTTCCTTAACAACCACATGACGCACTGCGTGAGTCGAAATCCGCTCATTGGCTACGGAGCGAACGGCGAAACGTCCGAGTTCATCAACAACGTCGTCTACGGCGGAACGATGGCCATTTCGCGCGGCAACGTGGTGGACGCCATCGCCAACATCTACCGGCAGATTCCGGCGCGTCCCCAGCGCTTCCATGTGATCAGCCTGGGTTCGCAGGGCTACGATAATCCAGCGGGAATCGGTCGCATCTTCGTTTCCGAGAACATCACCGTCGGGCCGCTGCAGGACGGTGCCAACTTCTACAACTCGGAGCTGGAACGGGAAAACCAAAGCTCGCGCGTGCTCACCGACAGCACGGTGCTCAACTGGGAAACGGACCGTGAGCAACTGGAAACCGATGTGCTCTCGCGCGTCGGCAACCACCTGTACCGCGACTCGTTGGACCGGCTCTACATTCAAAACTACGTGGACGGCCTCGGAGGGTTCGACTACCACGACGTGCCCGTTCGCGAAGCCTCGGCCCGACCCGACGACTACGATACGGACCGAGACGGAATGGCCGACGGCTGGGAACGACGGCGCTGGGGTGATCTCCTCGAAAGGGGCTCGGACGACGACAACGGCGACGGGTACACCAATCTTGAAGCGTTCCTCCACGAAGCAGCGAGCGGCGACGCGAGCTAAATACCCGACCGCGATTTGGCGACAACGGTCGGGATCCACGCTGGCGCGCCGGGCTCAACGACGCGGGCTGACTAGCAAGGTTCGAAGGAAGAGCGGACATCCGCAGGTCCAGCAAGCTAAGCAGCGGCGATTCAGGGCCGCGCCTTTTGAGCCCACCGGAGTAGTCCCGAGTGTGTGTGAGTGTGAGAGGGAAGTGTGGAGCGTGAAGAGTGAGGGGTGAGGGGTGATGTGTTCGATGGCCGCCGCCCGAGTTCGCGCGCCCACGCTTCGCCCCTCACACCCACGCTTCACCCTTCACGCCCACGCTCTACGCCTCAAGCCCACGCTTCACCCTCACGCCCACGCTTCACCCTTCACGCCCACGCTTCACCCCTCACGCCCACGCTTCACCCCTCACGCCCACGGTTCAAGTGTTGACGCCGACCGCATGGATTCCGTGTCCTCGAATCGTGGCCGGTTATTTAGCGCTTCCTTGGAGAGCGTTGGAGCTCTAGTCGTCGGACGAGAGGGCGCGAAACGCAAAACCCAGGGCGTCGAGGGCCGGCCACTCGGAAAGGCCCTCGTAGAACATGCCGATGCCCCCTTCCGTTTCGAAGAGCACGGGATTCGCCACGGCGGGGGTGTCGCCGGGAAACGCAGGGAAGCCAACGGGCGCCAGGGCTGCGGACGACGCTTCCGTAAAGGTGGTGCCGTCTTCGCTCGTCGCGATGCCGATGTGCGATGGGAAGGCGATCGGGGAAAAGCCGTCGCGTCGCGTGAACGCCATGACCACGCAATCGTCGCAGATCAGGAAGCTGGGATCGCTGGCGCCCCACGGTTCGCCCACGCCAGCGCATCGACCGCCGTATCCGCGGCCGCATCCTCACCGGCATCACGCCCGCCCAAGTCGACCGCCCCGTCCGTTCCGCGGTTTACGCCGCTATCGCTGCACGCGATGCATCCAATCAGGCTGACGCAGAGAAAGACCGATCGAACCGTGCGAACACACTCCATGGCCGAAACGTACCAGCGTTCGAAACGCACGCCGATCTCGCATTGCCGCCTTCACCCACTCGTGACCTCGCGCGGATCGACTATTCGCGGCTCAGGCGCTCGGCGTCGCGGCGCAGTCGCGCCGCGCGCCACGCAGCAAGAGACGCTCGCGGAGCGCCTTCGATGGACTCGAGGAAGCGTTCGAAGAACGAGGCCGCAAGCATTCGAACCAGCCCGTATCGAAAGCTCTTGCTACCAAACGATCGGCCGAGGGCGTTTGCCCATATCAATCGGTCGCCCAAGCTGGGACATGAAACCAGAAGGAGCGCGACCGCATGAAACGAACTCATTCCCACGTGGGAAATATGAAACCGATGGGCGTCCTCCCGGCCCTTACTTCCGATGACGTGATAGGGAGCCTCTCCACTCCAGAACCTCGGCCAGTGAGCATCGACCAACGTTGAAAGGACGTTCGGCGGGGTCGCGTCGTAGAGGGACGGCTCGCACCGATCGACGTCGTCGGCGCCAAGATCGAACATCCAGCGCGCTACCGCGCAAAGCATTACACCGTCATCAGTCCAGTTCCCAACGATTTCATCACCTACCCGGATCCGAAACCGACCGAATACGTCGTCCTTCAAGACCAGCAGCGGAACGGCCTCGAAGACAAGGTTGTCCCTTTGAGAACCTACAGCGAGCGTTTCTTCTTTCCCCGTCGCCATCGATACGTGCTTGATTCTAAGAGCCCCCGGGCCATACGAAAAGGCGACGTAGCTTCAGGGCGACTCCGCTTCGCATTCGAGCAGCGGAGTGGTCAAGCGCCCGGGCCACAGTCGATGCAGCGCAGGGGCGGGTTGGGGGCGAAGCCGAGGGCGGCGTTGGCTTTGCGGAACGCGGTGCGAACGCCTTCTTCGATGACCGGGTGGTAGAAGGGGCGCTGCAGGATTTCGCCCACCGTGAGGCGGCTTTCGATGGCCCAGGCGAGCAGGTGGGCGACGTGCTCGGCGGACGGGCCAAACATCTCGGCGCCTAGGAAGCGGCCCGTGCGCTCTTCGGCGTAGACGTGAAGGCGGCCCTTGTTGACGAGCATGACGCGGCTTCGGCCCTGCTCTTCGAAGCTGACTTCGCCGACGACGTAGTTGGCGCTGCGCGCCTCCAACGACCGGCGCGTTTCGCCAACGAGGGCGATTTGCGGATCGGTGAAGGCGATGCCCAAGGGCGTGCGACGAACGCGTCGGTAGACCTCGGGAAAACGCGCAGCGTTTTCGCCGGCAATACGCCCCTCGTCAGACGCCTCGTGAAGGAGCGGCAGGTCGCCGCTCGCGTCGCCGGCGAGGAAGATGTGGCTGTCGCCGATGCGCATCGTCATTGGATCGAAGCTGGGAAGACCGCGGGGGCCGAGTTCGATGCCCGCATTTTCGATGGCGACGCGGTCAAGGTTGGGGCGCCGACCGGTGGCGGCGAGCAGGTAGTCGAAGCGCTCCTCGTTCCCGTCCCACTGCACGACGACTTCGTCGCCGTCACGGCTGATCGTCGTGTCCGCGTGCCAGGTGGCGGCGAACTCCGCTTCGAAGGTCTTGGCGGCGTAGGCGCGCAGCTCCCGATCGGTGATCGGACCGACGAAGTGGTCGCGGCCAAAGAGGTGAACGCGCACGCCGAGACGGTGCAGCGCTTGGCCGAGCTCAAGGCCGATGACGCCGGCGCCAAAGACGGCGACGGAACCGGGAAGTTCGGTCCAGTCGAAGACGTCGTCGTTGACGACGAGCCGGTCGCCGGCGCCTTCAAAGGGCGGCGGCACAAAGGGGCGGGAACCCGGTGCAAGAACGATGCGCTTTGCGACGATTCGCTCCACGTCGCCCTCGCCGCCGAAGAGCTCCA
>JBCCRV010000209.1:0-10532 GCA_039201085.1 Myxococcota bacterium
CGGACACGAGGACCAGCAGCCTAACGGTCACGAACACAAGCATGCCCACGAGCAAAAGCGTGCTCACGAACGCAGTCACGGACATGGTCATGGCCACGAAGAGGAGCAGCCTCACGGGCATGCGCACGATCACGGGCATGCGCACCAACATGGGCATGCGCACGAACACGATCACGCGAACGCCGAAGGCCCGGCGGAGGCGAGCGAAGCCGAGCCCATCGTTCGCCGGGAGCATCGTTCGCCGCTCGCCTTGACAGTAGGTTGGGTTTGCTGGCGTGAGCGGCGCTTCGACAGCGATGCGCTCGAGCGCTGGCTGGATTCGTTGGCAACCGATGAGCGCGTACGGCGCGCAAAGGCCGTTGTGCACACCAACGGCGGTTGGTCGGCCTTCAACCTAGCGGATGCTCAGCTGGAACAAGGGGCCACGGGCTACCGCCGGGACTCGCGTATCGAACTGGTCATCGAAGGTGCGTCGTTGCCCGACCCGGACGCGCTTGAAGCGGAACTCGAGCGCTGCCTCCTGCCGGCGTAGGCCACTGGGAGAGACGCGGCGCACAGTCGCGCGTCTGCGCTCGAGCACACGCACTCAGCATCCGCAACGCTCCCCGTCGACCTTGAGGAAGCTGCGCGCTCGAACGCGTTCAGCAGCCGCAGGGGTTCTCGTCGACCTTGAACACCAGTCGCGAAAGGCCCGCGTATTCGACGGGAGGCGAGCGATGAATGGCTCCACGACCTCGGTTGCCGGGGAATCTCTCGCCCTTCAGCAGGATGACTTCAGCGGGCGCGCAATGGCGCGGACCGTTCGGCACGATCAAGCGGTTGCATGTGTCGATCTGCAAATCGGTGCGCGCAAGTGCTACTCGGTCGACGTCCGATTCCATGCACCATTCGGTTCCCGGGCCGGCGTAGGTGCAGAGCATGCGAAGGGACACGTGGTCCGAATGGAAGCGGCGGCAGCCGTCGTCACGCTCGATACTAAGGCGTGCGTGCACGTGCCGTCGGCTGAGCAAAAGGCCCATCTGGCGCGTGAGCATCGCGATGTCGGTTCGTAGGTAGGCGCGCGCGACCGGGTCGTGAACGCTTAGCAGCAGCTCATCCGGGTTGGGCGCGTGCGTGTCGAGCGTCGCCGAGTGCACAAACTCTGCACCGTTCGCCACAGCGTCGAGCGCGGCAGCAAGCTCGGCGGCGAGGGGTCTGCGAATCACCAACACGTTGATCTCGCGTCGCAGCACCTCGCTCCAGCGGGAGACGGGCGCCTTCACGGAGGTGCGCTGCAGGGAGGGCAAAACCATGCCGGGTCTAAACACAATCAGCTTGCATGTGCAAACAGATCGCAGGACGAGTGGCGACCGAAGCTGCTGGAATCCAAGGCTTTTGACCCTTGTTCGGCCTTTCTCGCCGCCCGCCGTAAGGATCACGGTGCCTGCCCCGTCAATCCAGTGAACCCTAGGAAAAGGATCTCACGATGACCGATCAAGGCTGCTCCTGCGAAAACTGCCGCTCCACCTGTGCTTGCCCAAACCGTTCCCCTGGGGCGGAAGGGTGCGGCTGCGGCGACGGGCCATCCACCTGCGGACCGGAATGCGGCTGCGATTCCTCGTGTGCCTGCAAAGCATCGAGCAGCGAGTAGACTGGAGCCCGTGCACCCGACGACCAACCGTGATCTGATCGCCTCCGCGCTCCGCGCGGAACGAGGGTCCTTGCGCGCGTTTGTGCGTGCACGGGTCGCGGAGGCGGACGTCGACGACGTGCTGCAGCAAGTTGCCCTGCGCGCCGTTGAGCGGGCTTCGACTCTGCGCGATCCGGAACGGGTCGTGCAGTGGCTGTACCGCCTTCACCGCAACGCGATCGTCGATCTATACCGGAGGCACGAGGCCGATGGCCGTCTAGCCGACGCGCTGGAGCCGGTCGCCGAGGCGGCCGAGTCGAAAGCACCGTTGGACGAGAACTGCAAGTGCAGTCTCGTTCAGATGCGCACGCTTCGTGAAAGCTATGCGCGCATCCTTGAGCTCGTGGAAGTCGAGGGCAAATCGTTGAAGGAAGCCGCGGGCGAACTCGGCATATCCGTCAACAACGCGACGGTGCGTCTACACCGCGCGCGCAAAGCCCTTCGCGAACGTTTGCTCGAGCACTGTGGGGTCGAAGGCGCCGCGGGCTGCAACGACTGTCACTGCACCTACGAAGGGTGCTGCGCAGCCTGAGCCGAGCGCGCGAGCCCACAACCAGCTTGTGCGTACGCTCCGCCTGCACCAGGCTCTGCGTGACGGCGGCTGGACCGAACCGGACCAACGCGTTCGCTGCGGGCCCGCAAGGGAACTTGCTATTTCGGTGTTGTCGACGTCGAGCGCTAGCTCGACCGGCGTTCGCCATCCGCCTAAGCCGTTGATGACTGTATCCGGTCGTTGGCGTGCGAAAGCAGACGCGGTCAGTTCGAAACTCGAACGCGACCTTCCATGAGACCTGAGCAACAAGATGTTCAGTCTTCGCTCGGCGCGATGCGCTCGCCGTAGCCGACTTCCGTGAGTAGTTCGCGGGCCAGGTCGGTCGCCGGACCGACGGGACGAACGGCGCGGAAGAGCGCGTCGTGTCCGGCGATCTCGCGCGCACGCTCGAGCGCCTTTAGCGCCTCCGCGTCTCGCCCGTCGCACGCGCAGGCATGGGCACGAACGATCGCGTAGCTCGCACCGAGCGCACCGTCGCCATCGTCGTGCTGTCGGGCCAGCTCCAGCGCCTTGTCGCTCGCACCTTGTATCGCAAAGAGCAACGCTTCGAGGGCCACGAGCCAGCGTTCGATGGCATCGCTCGCCGGCCGGTCGATCTTTTCGAGCACGGACGCCGCGCCCTCAAGATCGCCGCGCTCCGTGAGGCAAGTCGCCAGAGCCTGCGCATGACGGGCGCGTTCATCGCCTTCGAGCTCCTCCAGCTCGATGCCCTCGAGGATCGCGAGCGATTCGTCCCACGCGCCCACCGCGCTCATCGGCAGGACGGCGATCGAACAGAGGCGTGTGTAGGTGCGCGCATCCAGCTCCTTGGCCAGGCGCTCGAAGCGCTCGCGCATCGCTTTGGTGGCGTCGTCGCGGGAGGGTGGCTGACGTACGCGGTAAGCGAGGAGAAGGGTGCCGCGCTCGTGGCGCATGCGCCGCGCCGCGAGCAGGGTAAGCGAACCACCGACGAGCAGGCCCACGAAGGCCGCTTCGCGCGGTGGCAGGGCCACCAGGGCGATGGACGCCGCAAGAAACGTGGTCACGCCGGCGACGAGCGTCGCGCGGAGGGTCATGCGCCACGACAGCAACTTGAGGGGCACGCCCCAGGCGTCGGCGTGAAAGACCGGCGCCAGGGCGCCCACCACGAGGGCCGCCAGGGCCGGAAACCACATGGGCGCTACCGAGCCTTGATCGACGCCGCGGCGCTTGCCTTTTCAGCCCCTTCCGCCGCGTTTTCCGCCGCGCGGGCTTCACGGCGCTGCCGCACTTCCGCGCTCACGGCGTCGCGTTCGGTGATGAGCTCAATGGTCTGTAAGCGCGTGCGCACGTCCTCGGCGCTGAGGATTTCCGGGTTTGCTTCGGCAAAACGAAGGAGCTCGGTGGTCATGCGTCGTGCGTCGTCGCGACGTTCGGGGTCGGCGAGAAAAACGCGCTGCTGACCGATGAGTCCGCGTGCCTGTTCGCGGCGTTTGGACGCGGCTTCCGCCAGCACGGCACAGCGTTGGTAGTGCTCGAGGGCTTCGGACGCGTTGCCCTGAATGCGGCGGATATCGCCGAGCACGCAGTGGGCCTGAGGATCGTTGGGCGACGCTTCCGCGGCCGCACGGGCGGCCGTTTCGGCGCCGGTGAGCTGACCGGCGACGAGGCGCTGCCGCGCGTCCTGCACTTGTTCAAGGTAGCTTGGTCCGTCCTGAGCAGAAACCGGACTTGCCAATAGAATCAAAGCGAGGGCAGCGAATGTGCAAAGCGTCTTCACGAGGCGCAGCATAGCGCGGATGGGTTCGCCGTGGACCGTGAACTTTCGAGTCGGATGCCCTACGGCGTTCGCGGTCTGGACGGGCCAGCGTCGGATGCCGGCCCACTGCGTCCGCGTTTCCGCGCCGCCTGAAACGCCTCCTAACTCCGCCGCGCGTTCGATGAGCGCTTGGAGAACCTCCGCCACGCGGCTTGCCCGCAGCGTACGGTGCCTGCGCTACACGATTTCGCGTGCACAGACGTCGCTGCAGCCGTCGTCGTTTTCGCGGTTACCGTCGTCGCAGGTCTCAGCCGGCTCGAGGATGCCGTTGCCGCATTCGAGCTCGCATCGGGCGTTGCAGCCGTCGTTGAGACGAAGGTTGCCGTCGTCGCATTCCTCCGCGGTTCCGACGACGCCGTTTCCGCATTCGAGCTGGCAGCTGCCGTCGCAGCCATCGCCGCTTTCGGCGTTGCCGTCGTCGCACTGCTCGCCGCCTTCGAGTACGCCGTTGCCGCACCGAAGGCGGCACGTCGCCGAACACCCGTCGCCGCTCGCTTGGTTTCCATCGTCGCACTCTTCCGAGCCGTCGACGACGCCGTTGCCGCAGAGCTGTTCGCATCCGAAGGTGAAGCGCAGCCGTGACGAATCGTCGGCCTGCGCCTGATCGCAAAGGGCGGGGCAAAGCCGAATGCGGCCGAACTGTTCAAAGGCGCCACGCGGTTCGCAGCGTGCTTCATCGCCAACGTTTTCGATCGGGAAGCTCGCGGCGTCGCTCACGAAATCGGCGACAAAGCGGCTCGCATCGGCGCCGGTGGGTGCAGCGAAGGTGCACGGGACCTGAACCCGCGCGATGGTGTCCGTCGCGAGCTCAGCAAACATCCTGGAGAACGACTCGTTGCGGCAGAGGCTCCAGCGAAGGCCGCCGGTCTCGCGAATGCCGTCCTGGATATCCGGTGCGACATCTTCTCCCCCCGGCGAGCAGACGCGGGTGATCGTTGGCACCGTCGGCGGGATTAGACCGTCGCCTTCGACGGCAATGATCCCGTGCATCACGAAGTTGGTGCTGCCGTCAGGCAGGTCGTAGAACTGCGTCGGAAAGTTTCGGCGCAGCGAGTTGCGAAAGGTAGACCACGCCAAGTCGTTGGCGTTGTCGTCCGTGATGAAGAGGAACACTTTTGTCGCCGCAGGACGAAGCCACCCGCTGGCATCCCCGTCGAGCACCTGGTTGAGCGCGGTGTCCATTTGGTTACCGCTTGCTACGCGGCGATTGACCTGCAGGTAGCGCGGGCCCGTCGTGCTGCAGAGCGAAGATGCAAGGGGCGCATCCATGCAGATGTGCGTACCGTCGTTCCCTAGACGGGAGATGATGGTCACGCGGTAGTCGATGCCGCTGCGGTCCAGGGGCCGCGCCAACTCGCGCTGGAGGTTCGCCCGAACCTGGGCCGCTTCCTCTCGCATGCTTCCGGAGTTGTCGACGGTGATGATGATGTCGACGGGCAGCGAGCCGTTGCTCCCCTCGGCCATCGATTCGCCGCAGGCCGAGTCGCGAACGGCCGGATCGGTGCCGAGCACGAGCTCGTCGGAGTCGTCGATTCCGTCGCCGTCGCTGTCGCCGCCGGCGGCGTTGGGATCGGTTCCGAGGTCGACTTCCGTGCGGTCGCTAATTCCATCGCGGTCCGAATCGGCGGAGTTGGGATCGGTGCCGAGTGCCGTCTCTTCTTCGTCCGACAGCCCATCGCCGTCTGTGTCCGTAAACGTATTGCGGTTAGGGTCGGTGCCCAGCTGCCCTTCGGCGCCGTCGTTGATGCCGTCGCCGTCCGAGTCCGCGTTGTTCGGGTCGGTACCTTGGGCATTTTCATCGGCGTCGGAGACGCCATCGCCATCCGAATCGTTGGGCGCCGTGGGCCCGCCTCCGTCGCGCGTTGGCCGATCCGGGACGCCACCATCGAGCATGTCTCGGCCCCCCCGGTCCGTGCGGGCCATGGGCTCGACGTTCGTGTCGCAGCCGAGGGCGCCGGCGAGCAGCGCGCAGACTGCGATCCAGGAATGGCGTCGTGCTTGCCAGGGAGTGGGAGAGCATAGTTGTGACATCGGTCTCTTTCTCTGTCCCCCCGTGCCACGCGCCACGCGCCAAGGCGCCCGCTGCAGCCGTACGTTTGCATCGGCGCTTCGGATCAGAAGAAACGGAGAGGGACCCTGAGCTTCGCGTCGCGCTGCGGGGTTTTTGCCCCAACGAGGCGCTGCGATGGGTTCACCGGTGGCCGAATCGCGTTGGATGCAGCGAATTCGTCCGGGAATTCACTTGGGCGCGATTCTCAACGAAGCGTTGAAGGTGTTGTCGACGTGGGCCCGGTTACCGTGGCGAGGCTCGTTCTTAAATCGCGCACGTCACCTTCGTGGATTCAAGGAGTACGGTATGACACTCGACCATCTCACGCGCGCCCAAACCACCCAGCTCCCGTCGCGCGATGCCATGTTGCGCCGTGACGACTCCGTAAGACGGTTCTGGCACACGAACGACGCGCTCTTTCGAGAGGCGTGGAAGGCGTGGGAGTTCAGCCATGCGGAGCGGCTTGCACCGTTGGACGATTCGCTCGTGGACGCCCGGCTACGGGCCGCCGTCGCTGAGGCGTGGAACGATCCGACTCGGGAAGACGCCGTGCGTTCGCTATGGGACGAGGTAGCCCCGGGTGTGTTTCAGAGTCAGCTTCTCGATCCGACGCGCATTCGGGACCTGCGCAGCTATCTGGAGGAAGTCGCCGACGCGAAGATTCCCGTTCGCCCACCCTACGGCATCGTGCTCAATCGAGGCGGCGCGATGCTCGACAAGCGCTCCGCAGGGTACCTCGCTGCACCGAGCTTTCAGGCGTTCTACCGCTCGCTCCTCGATACCTATATGCGGCCGATCGCGCGCATGCTCTTTCCCGAGGTGATGGGGTACGACTCGCAGACCTTTGGGTTCTCGATTCGCTACCAACCGGCGAAGGATACGTCGATACGCCCGCACACCGACGCATCGAGCGTGACGCTAAACATCAACATGAACCGCCCCGACGAAGCGTACACCGGGTCGAAAGTGCGCTTCTACGAAGCCTCCGGAAAGACCCACGACTTCACCTTCGAGCCCGGCGTTGCGGTGCTTCACCGGGGCCGCGTCGCGCACGCTGCAGAGCCGATCACATCGGGTGAGCGCTCGAACCTCGTCCTTTGGCTGTACGGCCAGAACGGGCAGTTGCCGCCACGCTACATTCCGGAGGAAACGCCGGACGCGCGGCAGCGTTGGAGCCACCCGACGCTTGCGGAGGATCGCTACGCGCCCTTCTGAGGCGTGGATGCGCCGAAGCAGACTTCGAACCGCGGCGGTTCCGACCTTCGGGATACTACCGCTTTGGTGGGGTCCGATACACGCCGGGGGCGCCGTATTGATAGATCCACGCGGCCCAGGGGTGGCTCAACCCAACGCTGCCTGCAGCGAGTTCCGCGTATTCGTTAATGAGGGCGTCGGCGTCGGCAGTCCGGCCAAGTCGTCGAAGGGCAAGGTCCTCATTTCGGGCGAACTCCAGAAGTATTGGGCTGTTGGTTCCATGGACCGTTTTGGCACCCTCCAGGGCTTCCCGAGCAAGGCTCAAGGAACGCTCCCATTGGTTCGCGGTGGAAGCCGCCCTTGACTCGAGCGACCGAACGCGCGTCGCTAGCGACTTCGCCTTCGGGCTGGCGCGTTCGATCGTCTTCAACTCTTCGAGCTCTTCACCGAACCCCAGCCCAAGATAGTACGAGGCGTGCGCGATGCCGACCAGTGCGACCCAGCGAAGTCGAGACTCCTCGTAAGACACGCGCGCGCGAACGCAAAGTTCGCGGTAGTGAGCCAGTGCGGCTTCCATGTCGCCGTCCACCGTGCACGCCCGTGCGAGCACGTGAAGCGCTTCCGTTTGAGCCGGGTACGACGACTCCCCTGCAAGGGCCAATTCGGCGAGGGGGCGAGCGTCCGCCCAAGAGGCCGAGTCGATGAGTGAGCTGGCTTCCAAACACTGGCGTCGTCGACGTTCGCCCGGCTCCAGCATTTCCATGGGCCAGCGTCGCCGAACCTCTTCCAGCGTTGATTCAACCAGGTCCGTCGCGCCGATCACGCCGGCAAAGTCGGCGCAGGTGAGAAGCTCTTTCTGGATCTCCAGCTCGCGGGAAAATGTACGTTGGGCGACGGAATCGATGATGGCTTCCCTTACCGCATCGCTGCCGCGCGTCTTCAGCAGACAGCTAAACCATGCATGGAGCGCGAAGCGGGGCATGCGAGCGTAGTGTCGCGCGATCATCGCTTCTCCCCCTGGGAGGTCGTCTTGGTAAAAGCAGCGAAGGGCAAAGAGCCCGGCCGCGAAAGCGCTTCGTTCTGAGTACGCGAGGAGCCGCCGGTCGTCGTCATCCGGCTTTTCGCTGACCGCGGACACCGATTGCAATGCCGACACGTAAAACAGCTCGTCGTCGCGTGACACAAACGCACTTCGTCCAATGCTCTGAGCGATCTGAGCCGCAAGTCCTGCGTGGTAGTCGAGGACAAGCCGCCGGACTAAACCCACCATACGTTTCGGGTTCTCGGGAAAACCGGGGACTTGAAGCCAACTCTGCGCAACCGAGAGGACGCGCTCATACTCCCCTAGGTCGGCGGCAGCACTGAGGCGCTTCCATTTGAGCTCCGCGTTTCCTCTCGACACGGGAAAAGCCTCAAAGGCAAAGCCGCGCTCTTTCGCCACGGCGTCCAAGACGCGGCGTCGCTCACGCGGACGATCGCCGAGCCGATGCGCGCGTGCGATGGCGAACTGAAGCTGTTCGTAGCTCGGATCAGCAGGGCCGATAGCAAACGTCTCCGCAGCCGCCTGTAGCAATGTCAGGGCGTCGGACGTTCGGCCCGCCCGCGAGAGGGCCGTCGATGCCGTAAGCGTTGCATCGAGTCCCCAGTGCAGCCCCTTCAGACCATTGGAGATTTTCTCTTGTAGGCGATCCCAAGCGTCGGCAGCTGCTACGTAGCGTCCTTCGCGAACGGCCAGGGACACGTGTGCGTTAAGAAACCAAGCCGCAAGCGGGCTCTGAGGCCCGTCTTGAACCGCCACCCACTCGTACATCTCATCGATAAGCTTCGGGAGGTTCGGGGCGTTCGCTGCGAAGGCATGATCGAACGCGCGAAGGCGCCGACGCCGTTCGAGAAGAGAGAAAGGCCAAATCATGAGAAGGCGTCGAAGGAGTTGGGACAGGGAGCGAGCGTCCAAAACGACGGCATCGGTTCAGAGCTTGATGCTCCTTTACCGGCCCGATTGAGGCCACCCAAACAGAAGGCCGTAAGCCAAGCCGAGGCCTCCCGAAACCCGACCCGAAAAGCTCCGAAGGAGAGTCGCGTGGGTCACAGCCTGCGGGAGCCGGCGACGGGCTCGCAATCGGCATGTAAGACAATGTGTGCGGAAATCTTGCCGGATTTCGCGGGGGGCGTAGGCTCGAGGGGTGTCCTCCCTATTTCGGCTCGGCTTGTTTGGCGCGCTCGTCTTGTTTTGGCCGGCTTCGGCGGAGGCGGACATCTATGCGTGTGCGAACGCGGACGGGTCGACGGACTACACGAACGTGCGCACGCCGGGGCGGCGCTGTCGGCGGATCGTAGAGGGGCGCGCCGGCGCGCGCGGCCGGCAGGCGGCAGCAAGCATGCGGACGCGCCGACGGGCACCGCGTAGGGCGGACCCGGGGCGCTTCACGCGGTACGATGCGTACATCGCGGAGGCCGCGGCGCTTTATCAGCTGCCGGTGCACTTTATTCGCGCGGTGGTGAAGAGCGAGAGCAACTTCAATGCGTCGGTCGTGAGCGTGGATGGCGCGGCGGGTTTGATGCAGCTGATGCCGCGCACGGCGCGCGCCATGGGCGTGCGCGACGCGTTCGATCCGCGGCAGAATATTTTTGGCGGCGCGCGCTATCTGCGGGTGCTTGCCAACCGGTTCGATGGCGACTTGGTGCTGACGGTGGCGGCCTACAACGCTGGGCCGGGCGCGGTCGAGCGGTATCGCGGCGTGCCGCCCTACGCGGAAACGCAGCGCTACGTGCGCCGGGTGCTGGGGCACTACTACCGGCTGCGGGCTGGCGGATCGATTACCGGGCCTCGCTAGACTCCGTTGCAGAGTGCGGGACGCAGGGCGCTCGCAGCGGGCAGCGGGACGGAGCAAGCTCGCAGCTCAGAGCACGACGCAGGAAGCTCGCAGCCCAGAGCGCGACCCGGGACGCTCGCAGCCCAGAGCGGGACGCGGGGCGCTCGCAGCCCAGAGCGGGACGGGCACGGGCACGGGCACGGCTGCTGTGACTCGGTGTGCGGCGCTGAGTTAGAGCGGCAACGTGAACGGAGCCCGCGGGGTGCCGACCGGGCGGTAGCCTTGCCAGTACGCGATGTCGTAGCCGTGCACAGTGGTGCGCACGCGGTCGCGCATGCGAATGCCGGGAAGGCTCAGCGTCAGCTCGTCGCCTTTGGGAACGAAGGCCATCACGTCGAAGGAGCGGGGATGGAAGATCTCAACGACGCCGCCGACGAGCGCGCTGAAGTTTGCGCGGAAGTCGAGGTTCGTTTCGA
>JBCCRV010000210.1:0-10529 GCA_039201085.1 Myxococcota bacterium
CCTTCTTCGAGATCTTCCTGTCAGTCTTCTTCATGGCGGTTTTCCTTTCTCAGACAGCCCGAGCATGAGCCCGGGTGAAAGGAACCGCCTCTTCAAATTTCAACAGATTTCGGGACTACGCCCGGTTTGAGTGCTACCCGGTTTATCACCGGTGTAAGTGCTATCCCCGGTTTGAGTGCTAGCAGGCGACGGCGGATCGAAGGCTTCATGAGTGCTAGCGGCGCGGTGGGCGCATCCATGAACCGATGCAAATGGCGGTTTTGACGGTTTAGGATGTCCGAAACGCGGCTGCAGGCAGCCCGTAAAACGGCTCGGCGTGGCATGCTGACGGCGATGAAATCGAGCGTGATGGCTCTGAGGTCGGCGGCCCCGGTGCTGGCGGTTCTGCTGCTGGGTGCTTTGGCGCTGGTTGGCTGCGGAAGCGAGGCCGCCCCGGCCGTGGAGCCGGTGGCGCCGGCGCCGCCGGAGCCGCCGGAGCCGACCTACACGATTCACGAGTGGGGCGTGGTGCACTTTGGCGTTGGCGAGGCCGAAGGCATGGCGACGGCCGGTCCCGGCCACTTTGCGCCCCCCCGCGTGGGTCTGATCGGCATCGGGAACCTGGGTACGGTGGCGTACAAGCCCGTTCTTTACGCGCATCTGGGCCTGGGCGTGGAAACGCTCGACTTTCAGGCCGGGGTCCGAGCCGCCGGGGGCGGGGCGATCCTCGAGCATTGGCCCGACGGGCAGCTGGGCGAGGCCGGCGTGGGATGGCAGGTGCAAGCGAGCGCCGGCGCGTGCGTCGGTCACGACTACCCCGCCGCGGGCTCGCAGCGCTGCGCCACGCGGGACGGCTTCTGCGAGCTCGCCGAGCTCTCCCTCTACGAGACGAGCGACTCCGCATGCCTACAGGTCGGCGAGCGGCGGGCCAACAACCTCTTCTACCGCGCGTCGTTGCCGACGGCGGGGCCGATTCGCGTGTCCATCGAGGGGGACGTGGTGGCGCTGGAAAACGTGAGCGCACACGCCTTCGAAGGCGAGGCGTACCGGGTTGTGCGCGACGCCTCCGGCCGGAATACGCGCTTCAGCATCGTTCAGCTTCCGGCGCCGGGGCAGCGCGCTTCGATCGCGCCCGACGCGCCCTTTGCGGGCACGGGGGCCGAGCTGCTTGAACGCATCGATGGGCGCCTTGGTAGCGCCGGTCTGACCTCGGCGGAGCGCGCCGCCTTTCTGCGGGCGTGGACCGTGGAGCTTGTGGGCGGCGAAGCGCAAGCGCCGATGCAGCAGCCCTTGGAGGGGCCACCTCCGCTCGCGCCGGCGCCCGACGCGCTGCTCTACTTTCTGACGGACGCCCACGCGGCGGCGCTCTTGCCGCTCAGTTTCGAACCCGCGCCCGAAGCGGTGAAGCGTGCGCTCTTGGCGCGCGTTCACTTGGCGCCCGGTGTCGTGGCGGCGCAGACGCCGCCGACCCCGCGGCTCGTGGGCTTGCGCGTTCGCGGCGGCATGCCGCAGGTGAGCCCCGGCCTCTCGCGGGAGGTGGTACGGCGGGTCGTGCGCCGCCACCTCAACGAGTACCGCTTCTGCGTCGAATCACACGTTCAAGCGCCGGCCGAAGGCGAGCTGGAACTTACGCTGCAGATCGATCCGCAGGGTGAGACCCGGGGCGTTCGCGTCAACGGCGTCGACAGCGCCGAAGCGCGCGCGTGCTTCGAAACGGCTGCACGCCGCTGGACCTTTCCCTCGCCCGACGGTGGCGGCATGGTGCGCGTGACGTTCCCCATGCAGTACAGCAACAACTGATCGCCGCGCGAGGGCCGCGGTGCGAAGCACCTGCCGTACGCGCCCGCGCCGCACGGCCGTCGCGATGCGAACACCGGCTGCCCCTAGTGCGGTGCCGCGTCCGTCGCGGCGCGAACACCGGTTGCCCGTAGTGCGGTGGCCCGCGACCGTCGTCGCGGCGAACACTGGCAGCTGCCGTTAGGGCGGTGGTTCGGCGACCGTTGCAGCGTGCTTTCATGATGACACGCACCCGTCGCTATCCGCCCCCGTACCTGGCGATCGCCCTCGCGGTTGTCGCGTGCGGCGGTGACGATGCTTCCCTCCAGCCGGACGCAAATATCGACGATATGACCGTTTTGGATGCCGTCTCAGCCGATAGGGGCCGAGGCGGGAGCCCGGACTCTGCGATGCCGGACGCTGCGATGCCGGACGCGCTTGAAGGGTTCGACGAAGGCGTTCGGGACCGCGGGGCGGACGCGGCCGTTGACCTCGGTTTCGCGGAAGACCTGGGCATGGAGGAGGGCATGCGCGTCGATCCGCCGGGACCGGGCGCGCACGCGTACTACGACCTTCTTGCGGCGCATCCGCAGGCGGTGGGTGCCGTGAGCTACCGAAGCATGGCGGAAATCGAAGCGGACCTGCACGGCCGACGCAACCCGGTGCGCTACGACGCCGCCGAAGACGCAGCGGACTTTGTGTTTCAGGCCGGTGGTCCCGCCAATGCGGCGCAGATCCGTCATCCGCTTGCGGGGCGCCCCTACAACAACGCACGGGGCGGCACGCTGCTTACGTACTGGGAGGTGAAGTGGACGGACTTCTGGACGGACCCGCCGAATCAGACGCACAAGGCCTTTCAGTTCGCCAATCGAGAGGACGGCAGCCTTGGTCTCTACTGGGAGCCGCGCGTGCTCTACGGCCGAGCCTGCGAGGCGGGTGAAGTCGGCTACCTGGACATTCGCGCCTATGGCGGCGTGTCGACGGGCCTGGGCGGGGACCGTACGCCCTGCGGGGGCAACTACGGTTCGGGAAGCGTCTCGCCCCACGCCAATAACTTCGCCGTCATGCCCGAAGTGTGGACGCGGTTTTGGATGTTCATCGACTGGGACGAGAACCGCTTCTCGTATTGGGCTGCGGACGACGATCGCGCGCCGGTGATCGTCTTCGACGGAAACGAAGCCAACTTTGGCGACGACCTCCAGCGCTTCGTCTTCGAGTTCAATACGAGCCAGGACGAGCCGATGCCGCGAGAGGCGCATATCTACGGACGCAACCTGGTGTACCTCGCGGACATTTCGCTGGGGGAAGTCGAAGCACTGGTTGCAGCGTACGAGCCCGGAACCTTGGACCGCTAGGGCTCGAGGCCGCGCATGGCGCGAAAGCGTTCGACGGTGGGATCGGTGAAGGTCGTATCGAGCAATTCGTAGTGCACGTAGCGGCCGCTCTTCGTGCGTTTGCAGGCGCCCTCCTTCACCAGCTCTTTGAGCGCGTCGAGCACCGCGCGCCGCGAGTAGCCGAGTTCGGCCGCAGCCTGGTCGGGGTTTTGGCGACCGCGTAGGGCGAGGAGCTGCGTCAGGCGGCTTTCCAGGGGCTTTGCAAAGGCTGGGTCCCATACGGCAAACGGTGCGATGGGCGTGAGCGCCACGCGTCCTTCGCTGCGCGTGATCGACGCAACCCCCTCCACCATGCTCCGTGCACGGTAGAGCAGCGTGTCGAGCACGGCTCGATGAAGCTCCGGTTCGTAGCGGAAGCCGTAGAGGTCCTCGAAGAACGACCGTTCTTCTTGCGCTTCGCCGGCCATCGCGAGCCGGGTCAGGGCGGAGGCCGTACGGGCCTGCGGTCGCTCACCCGGATGCACAACCTCAATGCCCTTGTTCAGCGGCAGACCCAGGGAGAGCACGCGTTCGGACCGGCCCGTCGCTTCGACGACGAGGTACACGGGCGCTGCGTTCGGGCTCAGCGCACCCAATCCCCGCGGGCTGACGTCAGCGCGTCCGCTTCGCCAGGCGCGAACGGCCTCGGACGGTGAACGCGTGCGATCGATCAGCTGCACCGCGGTGGAGGCGTCGCGTCGGAAGGGCGCCGGCAACGTCGTCGAGTCGAGCGCGTCTGCTGCCGCATGGAAGGCCGCTGGCTTGCTCGCCTTGGCCGCGTCGACCACGCGCGCCAGCGGTGCGCCGCTCGGTGCGTCGTATTCGCCGCTGAAGGCGCTTTCCCACGCGAGCCATCGGCGCCAAGGGGCCGGTGCGAGGTCACGTACACCCTGCAGAATGTGGCCAGCCAGATGGGCCGAGCCGCCCATTCGACGCGCGCGGGCCAGGGTCATCGCCGCAAAAAGCTCTAGGTGCGGCATCGCTTCTGCGCGCGCGATGCGAAAGGCACGTCGGGCGGAGGCGACGTACGCTTCCGCGTCCTTCTCCTCGATCGCCGCCAAGGCTTCGAAGATGGCGCACTCGGCGTGCAGACCGGCCTCGGCGTCGTTTCGGGCTGCATGGGCCGCTGTGCGAAAGTGGTCCAGTGCATCCGCGGTCCTCCCGAGCGTGAGCGCCTCGACGCCAGCGGCGAGGCCCGCCAGGGCGCCGTCGCCGTGGGCGGCGCCAACGCGTGCCCAACCAAGGACCTCGGGGGCGTGCAAATCGATGAACGCTGCGCGCATCGCGGCACGTAAATACGCCGGCTGCGCGGCAAGGCTGGGCGTTGCGTCCTTCGACAGGGGCCGACGGGCTTCGGCTCCGGTCCACCATCGCGCGAGCCACCAAATGGCGGCGCCCTCAGGGTCGGAGGGTGGGGCGGGGACAAAGCAGCCCTGTTCAAGCCAAGTGGAACGGTCCACCGCGGAACGCTAGCGTATTTCGTCTGACGCCGCGCAACGGAGAGGATACGATCCCGGCGTGTGGTGGAGAGTCCTTGCCCTTGGCGCGGCGCTCGTATGCTCCGAGGGCGTGCGTGCGCAGGACGTGGGCAACGGTGCGCCCGAAGCGGCTTCCGAAGACGCCGAGCGCGCCGAAGCGCGGCGACTCTTTGAAGAAGGCGTACAGGCCTTTCGCGCGTCCGAGCTCACCCATGCGCGAAGGCTCTTTGAGCACTCGCTTACGCTCTACGGCAGTCCGGCCACGGCGTGGAACTTGGCCCGAACGTTTCGCGCCACCGGCGAACCCGTGCCGGCGCTGCGCATCGTGGAGGCGATGCTGAGCGGAGCGTACGGTTCGATGGGTGACGCCCAGGTGGCCGCGGCGGAACGAATGAGGTTGGCGCTGGAGGCCGTGATCGGTGCGGTGGAAGTTCGCTCGGAGGAACGCGCCGCCGTACGGCTCGTGCTTGACGGCGAGCCCCAACCTTCGCTCGCGCCGGGCGAAGTTCTTCGCCTGCCGGTGCGGGCCGGCACCCATGAGCTTGAAGCTCAAAACGAGGACGGCCGATGGTCCGAGCGGGTGCGCGTCGACGCCGGCGAGCGTGTCGATGTGACGGTGAGCTTTGCCGAAACGGACGCTCCAGTGCGTCGCCGGCGCCGGGCCCTTTGGATCACGCTGGGCGTGGTCGCGGCGGCGGGGATTGCCGTGGGCCTGGGCGTTGCCCTGCGGCCGCGCGCGGAGGTCGACCCCGTGTGGGGCACGATCACCGCGCAGCACGCGCTTCACCGCTAGACAATCGCGATTTGGTCACGGTCCCGGAGATCTTCCGAACCCGAGCCGGCTCGACACGTCCGTCGCCATCGCTCGTTTAGTCGAAGCTCGTCCAGATGTCGTCTTCGGGAAAGGCCGGTCCCGTCGAGGGGCGCTCGGACGGAGTGCGCACCGATGGGCGCGTGCTCTCCTCGGCGTCCATCGATGTTGAGCGCATCGACGCTTCGCGACGCGGGCGCGTTGGGCTGCGGGGCCTCCCCATCATGGGAGGGGCGCCAGGATCGGGCGCCCGCACTTCGACCGGAGCGGCGGGCGCTCGGCGCGCGTCGGGCTGGATGGCGCGCTCGGCGCCGCCTTCGTTCACCCCTGGGGCGTTCAACGCGGCCGCTCCGGGCCTGGCCGCTTCCTGCTCGCCCGCTTGCAACTCGTCCGATTCCGACGCGGCGGCGTCCAACGTGTCCGCTTCCGACTCGGCGCGCGCCGGCGTTTCGGAGCGTGCACTGGCGAAGTAGCCGCCGGCCGCCAGGGCAAGGACGATCAACCCAGCGCCGGCCCAGCGTAGCCGGGTCTTCGACGCCGCGGACGGCAACGCCGCGGATGCCGGGGCGTTCTTGGCGTCCGCCGCCGTCTTCAAGCGCCGCACGCCCGACTCGATGCGTTCGCCACGCGTGGCCCGCTCCTGCTCGAAGAGCACGCGAACGTAGTCGGTGAGGTTGAGCCCGTCGGGGTCGTCGTCTGCGATGGCTTCAAGGCGTTGGGCCACGGCTTCCGCCGACTCGGGGCGCTGGTGCGGCTGCTTGGCGAGCAACGAAAAGCAGAGCGCCACCAGTTCGGGCGGCAGCCCCGGGCGAAGTTCGCCGATGTCTGGTGGCGCGTCGCGCAGGATCTGCCGCGCGGCCGTTTGGCCGTCGGAGCCGTAGAGACGCTCGCCGGCCAGCAGCTCGAAGAGCACCACGCCGAGGCCAAAGAGATCGCAACGATGATCGATGTCCTCGAAGCGCAGCTGCTCCGGTGCCATGTACGGGAGCTTGCCCTTGAGCACACCTTGCTGCGTTTGGGCGAGGTGTCCGAGGATCTTCGCGACGCCAAAGTCGGCGACCCGCACAACTCCGTCGAACCCCACAAGCAGGTTCTGCGGTGAGACGTCGCGGTGCACGATGTTCTGCGGCGTGCCGTCGGGAAGACGGGCTTGATGGGCCGCGTGCAGGCCACGCGCCGCCGCCGCGATGATCGCGAGCGTGAGCGAAAGCGGAAGGCGCTCTTCGAGCGCGCGAAGGCGGCGGGCGAGCTGGGCAACGCTGATGCCGTCGACGTATTCCATCACGAGGTACGGCCCCTCGGCGTCTTCGCCGACGTCGAGCACGCTCACAACGTTTGGATGGCGAACGGCGCCGGCGACGCGGGCTTCGACGAGAAACATCGCGTGCGTGCCCTCGTCTTCGCGAAAGGTCTCGCGAAGGCGCTTCATCGCGTAGAGGCGCTCAAAGCCGCCTTCGCGCCGGAGCACGACAGACACCGTGCCCATTCCGCCCCGGGCCAAATCCAAGATATGGTGGTAGCCGGTGTTCACGTTCGCCGTCCGAAGCTTCGCGTTCAAAGTTAGCATACGGGCTGCGGCTGGCCTGTGCGGCTGGCTCGCGCTGCTCGGAGCACTCGCGTGCTCGCCGGTGCAGACGGTCGTGGTCCTGGACGTCGAGCCCTCGGTGCTCGAGGACACGCGGGCCCTGCGCGTGCTGGTCTGCGATCCAGATGGGGCGGTGGCGGCGGACGAAACCAGGCTGGCGGAAGCGCTACGTCTGCCCGATCGCCCCGAGCGCGTGCCCATTGAAGCGCGGGGCGGCGACGCGAGCCGGGTGTTTGCCTTCGAAGCGACGTTGATCGACGAAGCGGGGCAGGCACTCGGTACGCAGCGCGTGTTCAGCGACCATCGCGGCGCCGCCGAAGTCGAACGGCGCTTCGATGCGGCATGCCTGGGCGTGCAGTGCCTGGCCAATCAGACCTGCGACGCCGGCGCATGCGTATCCGCCGTCGCCTCCGGACCGGCGCTTAGTCCGGAACAAGCGAACGCTCGCTTGAGCTGCTGCGTGCCCTCCGGCGCGGAGACCTGCGATGGGGTCGATCAGGATTGCGACGGCCGGATCGACGAGGCGGACGGGCAGCCATCGCTGTGCATCGCCATGGGCCGAACGCGGGTGCGCGAAGACTGCGACGATGGGTCGAACCCGTGGAACGGCTCCGTGGGCGACCGCGTTCGCCTTAACCGAACCGAACTCGTCTTGCCAAACCTCGTTCTCGACGGCGCATACATGTACCTCGACGGCGACGACGCGGACCAATCGCACCGCATCGTCATTTACGACGACGACGGCGGCGCCGACGACCCGGGCGGACCTGGGACGCTCCTCGCCGTGTCGACGGAGCGAGCGATCGCCTCGGACGATCCACCCGCGTGGTACCGCTTTGAAGGTTGGGAACGGGCGCCGCGCACACTCGTGCCCAAGACGTACTGGATTGGTGCGATTTCATCGCCGACGCGAACGTGCGGGTCCACGCTCTACAACGGCTGCGTGGTCGACGCGGGTGACGGTCGTCTTGGCGACCAGAGCTACGCGGACGGTCCGTCCGACGACTTCGGCGCCACCGGCGCGTTTCGTCGCGAGATGACGCTCTTCGTCACCTTTGCGCCGTAGCGTGCGCAGAGCCCACCCCAAACGCCGTGGCCATGTTTCTGCCTGCTCAAGCGTCGACCATCCCCCAGCCTTGAACATGCTCGGCGTGGACTTCGGTTCGCCGGCGCGGACGCGCGGCCCAAAACCCGGCCGCGGCCACTTGGGCGATGAGCTCTACTGCTGAACGCGCACAAAGGCGACGGCTTCGATCGGTTCCGTCGAGGCGGGGAGGAGCTCGACGCGGAGATAGTGGCGACCGATGCCGTCGAGCCGTTCGGGAATGGCGCCGCCGCCACCGGAAATGAACGAGGGGATGCCGGCGAGATCGAAGGCGTAGTAGGAGTGCACGTGGCCGAAGAAGAGGGCGTCGACGTTTGCTTCGGCGAGGTCTTGGAGGTGCTTGGCGGCTTCGTTTCGGCTTCGAAAGGCGCCGGCGCGAAGGCCGGAGGGATCGAGCAAGGGAACGTGCGTGAAGAAGAGGTGGGGCGCGTTGCGCGCGGCGTTGAGGAACGGACGCATCCGGTCCTGCAGCGCTGGATCAAGCGTGGCGTTCGATGAGTCGGCGAGCGAGTAGGCGACGCCGTGCTGTTCAAAGAACACGCTGAAGGGGCCAAGGAGCGCGTGCCAGTTTGCAGGTCCAGGCACCTCGTGGTTGCCGGCGGTCGTGTAGAAGGGCACGTCGAGCCCTTCGAGGGCGGTGATAAAACGCTCGAGCTCGCCCCGGCCGCCGTTTTCCGTGAGGTCGCCGGTGGACACGACGAAGCGAAGGTCGTCTTCGTTCATGCGCGCAAAAATATCGTCGACGCGTCCGACGTCTTCCTGCACGTCGCTGAGCACGCCGATGGCGTGCGGGCGCGGCTCGTCGGCGTCCGGGCTTTGCAGGCGCAGCACCTGGCCGTTTGCCTCGGCGGGCACGTTCCAAAGGCCGACGGTGGGGCGACCGGTGTCTTCGCGTCGCACGAGCGCGTCGTTGAGAAAGAGCGCGGCGTCCGGAAGCACGTTGCGAATGCGAAGGGTCAGGGAGGCGCCAATGCCTTCGGCGCGAAGCTCGAGGCGTGGCGCGGCGGCCCATAGCTCGGCGCCGCTTTCATCGAGCTGAAGTACGGCGGCTTGATTGGACGTTTCGATGCGCACCCGGCCCGTCGTCGCTTCACCGACGAGTTCGTCGAGCGCCTCATGATCGCTTGACGGCTGGAGGCACGCGGCGAGCAGGCAGAGCAAGGCGGTCCGATGCTTCATTCGAGGCTCCAGGCGAGGGCGAGGCTGGCGATGACGGCGCTTCCATAGGTGAGTTCGGCGAGCACGCTGAACGGTCCGCTGCGTAGATGGCCGCGGGCGCGCGCGCCGATGTGGCCCACGTTGCCCGCGGCGACGCTGTCGAGGCTCATCGCGCCTTCAAACCCGTCGCGTCGATGGTTGTAGAAGATGCTGACTTCGCCGCGGTTGCCAAGGAGGGCGCCAAAGCCGGCTTCGAACACGAGGAGCGCATTCGTCGTTTCACGAATGCCGCGTCCCGTCGCGTCGAAGCCAAAGCCCTGCCAGCCAAGGCCGACTTCACCGTCGAGAAAGAACCCTCGGAGGGACGGTCCCATCGCCGAAAGCAGCCAGCGGCCGCCCACGCTCAACGTGCCCGTGAGATGACGAAAGCCTTCGGTGCCAAAGCGATGAAAGGCCAGCTCGGAGCGAACGAAGAGTGCGTTGCCGCGTGTCTGCGCGCCGCGAAGGAAGTAGCGGGTCCCGCCTTCGATGCGCTGGTTGTCGTGGTTGAGCCCGAGTCGCGCGCGTAGCCGCGATTCGCTGCGGCCGTGGCGCGCCTGAGCGCCAAGGTCCGCAAAGGGTCCGTAGCCAAACTGCGGATCGTGGATGTAGCTGAAGCCAAGGTGCGTACGAAGCCGGGCGCGCCGTCGCGGCGTTTCCGTCAAGCGGCCGCGCGCAATCGTGCCCGCCAGGTCCGCCAAACCGCTGATGAGAAAGAGGCTCACACCCGAGAGCGCGACGACGGCGATCGGACCGACCGCCTTGCGCGACGCGCCCGTCACGATGAGTCCCGTACCCCCCAGGAGCGTAAGCCCAAGGCCCAGCACACCGCCGCCCAGCAAGCGACGCCCCGTTCGCG
Organism: Myxococcota bacterium; assembly: GCA_039201085.1. Classification (GTDB taxonomy): domain Bacteria; phylum Myxococcota_A; class Polyangia; order Polyangiales; family Houyiibacteriaceae; genus JBCCRV01. The sequence continues at coordinate 10,164 of JBCCRV010000210.1, forward strand.
GCGCGCCGCCGGCAAAATGGCCAATGCCAAACGTCGGCGGCAGAAGCGCAAAGACCGGCGACCAACGCGCAGGAATCTGGCCGACGTCCGCGTGAGCGGACGTCCCCCTGCCCGTGCCCCTCTGTACAGGGGTGCCCACGTCCGTCCCCATCTCCGCCCCAGCGAACGTCTCCGTCTCCGTCTCCGGTACCGTCTCCGTCTCCGTCTCCGTCTCCGTCTCCGTCTCCGGTACCGTCTCCGTCTCCGGTACCGTCTCCGTCTCCGTCTCCGTCTCCGTCTCCGTCTCCGTCTCCGGTACCGTCTCCGTCTCCGTCTCCGGTACCGTCTCCGTCTCCGTCTCCGGTACCGTCTCCGTCTCCGTCTCCG
>JBCCRV010000211.1:0-10520 GCA_039201085.1 Myxococcota bacterium
ACGAAACGTTGCCCTTTCCCGAAGAAGTGAATGAGCCCCACGCGCGCGCGTTTGTGTTGGCCTCGGCGGGCGCCTCGTAGCTGCCGGAGGACATGCCATCGATTCCGGACGTCACCAGCCCTGCTTCGCCGTTCGGCATGGTGTTCGCGGCACTTTGAACGGCGGAGTCGTTCCAGAACATCGCGAGGGGGCTACGCGTTCGATCGGCGTTGACTTCGAAGAGTCGCATGCCCTGATAGCTCGTTTCGATGTCTGAACCGACGTAGTGAAACTCACCGACATTGATCTGCACGCGGCAGGCATACGTTCCGAACGCGACGGGTTCGCCGAGGTGTTCGCCGTTCCATAGTACGGTGTTCAGGCCCGCGAGCGCATCGCCGACGATGAGAAGGTCAGCGTCGCTCGAAGCGTCGAAGACCCCGTCTTGGTCCAGGTCGCACTGAAGGTGGAAGGTGCCGCTGACGCTCGACTCGAACTGAAAGCGCCCGAAGCTCTCGCCAGGCGCGACTTCTGCGCACGGGTCGATAAGTTCGCCGTAGACGGACTCACTCACGCCGCCGATGTAGTCCAGGCCGTACACGTTCGGGGTTGCGCGGCTGTATGTCGCTCGCGCTGGCGGCGATAGGTAGATGGGAAACTCCGGCGTAAGCGTATGCCCGTACATCGGAACGGAGCGACCAGCGTCCGGGCCGTCCACACCCGTGCGGTTCGCGTTGATGTTGTAGACGAATCCCGCCAAGCCATCGAGCTTGAGCTCGATGACTGCCGTATCGCTGTCATTGCCCGCCGGAATGAGCGCATAGAAGCTGGCTCGCGTCGCGCGGTCTTCGGAGAATGCGCCGGCGTTGAAGGCCCAGTCGTAGGAGAAGAGCCGACCTTCAAGGCCGTTGACGTCGACGTCCCAGCGAATGCCCACCACCTGGCCCTGCAGGACGCGAATTTGAAACGCACCTGGGTTGAACGCTTCAAGGGTGGCCGTTTCACCGGGGCGAAGCCGTGCGACGAATGTGCCGTTCGGCGATGTCAGTTCCACGTCACCGGCGCCGTTCCATTGAATTGTCTCCGTCGATGGCTCGACGATGTCCACATAGAGCAGCGTGTTGATACGGAGCGCCTGCGTGGTGTTGAGTTGGTCTGTACCTTCGGCCAGCGCGCTTGCGGCGGGGATGGACGCTGCGAGCAAGAGGGCCAGGGGAAGAGTGGGTGCGATCGAATGCATGACCAAAGGCCATTGCAAAGGCTGGACCCAGGGGAACGCGCGTGTTTTGCGCTTCCGGCGAGCTCAAAACGGAACACGGCGCCAACCGTCACGGTTCATTTTGAACCGAAGCGGTCGTTTCCTCGTGGGTAGCGGAGGGGCTAAGTCGGCATTGGGTTTGCACATTCCGAAGTGATGGAACGCCAAGACAGACCCTTCTCGTCGACAATTCGCAGAGCCGCACGCGGAGGTGGGTGATGTACGGCCTGGTGAACAAGGCGATTCGCGACTTCACCGTTCAGCAGGCCGGTGATGACGCATGGCAGCGGATATGCCGCCGGGCCTCGGTCTCAGCCGACCCCTTCATTTCCATGTGTCCTTACGACGATTCGATCACCTATGCGCTGGTGGGGTCGGTCGCGGAGGAGCTCAAGCGCGACCCGGAAGAACTTCTCGAGGCCTTCGGTGAGTTTTGGGTGCGATTCTCTGCAGGCGAGGGCTACGGACCGCTCCTAGAGCTGTGGGGCGGCGACTTTGTGGAGTTCCTGCAAAACCTCGACAACCTACATGCGCGCGTTCGTCTCAGCTTTCCGGAGCTGCGCCCACCCCACGTCGAGTGCCATAACGCGACGTCGAGTTCGATCGAAGTGTCGTACCACTCGGAGCGCGAAGGACTGACGAGGTTCTTCCTCGGGTTGCTCCGTGGCCTCGCCGTACGGTTTGGCCTTGACGTGCACGTCGAACAGCGCGAACTGCGCGCCGACGTTGGCTACGATCGTTTCCTTGTTCGCTTCGCGCGCGATTCAGCGGCAACCTAGGTCGTGGCGCCATGGGTGCGGTGAACCGAATGCGCGGGCTTGGCGACGTTCCGGAGGGGGACGGAACGGTTCGTTCGGGGGGGTCATGAGCGTGGTGAGCTTCAGCGATGAGCAACTTCGAATGCTGTTTCCCTTCTATCTGAAGGTCGATTCGAGCGGCGCCCTGGTGGATCTCGGGCCTTCGCTCCGGAAGGCCCTGCCGAGCCTCAGGGTCGGTGACGACTTGAAGCGTCACTTTACGACGAGTTCGGGCTCGCGCTTTGAAATCGAGCAGGTCACGGAAGGCATGCTCTACGCCCTTCGCGTGGAGGCGTCCGGCCTCTTGCTACGCGGCCAGTTCGTGTTGCAGCCAGGGTCCTTGTTGTTTCTCGCTTCACCGTGGATTTCTGACGTGGAGCAGGTTCGAAGCCTTGGACTCACACTGCGTGACTTCGCTGTGCACGATCCCATGCCGGACTACCTCACGCTGATGCAGACGACCCGTACGTCGATGCAGGACTCGCTCACGCTCGCGGACCGGCTGGCGGAGGCTCGGGACGAAGCGGAGCGTATGAGCGCTGCAAAATCCGAGTTCCTCGCGGTGATGAGCCACGAAATGCGAACGCCCCTGAACGTGATCATGGGCATGTCCGAGCTGCTCGCGGACACTACGCTCTCCGTAGACCAGCGCCGCTATGTGCGGTCGCTGCTGACCAACTCAGAAAATCTGCGTGTGCTCATTTGCGATGTGCTGGATGTCTCCAAGATCGAAGAGGGGCAGGTGGAGCTCGAGTACTTCGAGTTTGATCTTCGGGAAACGATGGAGGAGGTCGTGAGTGGGCTCGCGACCCGGGCCCTTCATCGCGGCGTCGAGCTGGTTGTGGACTTTTTGCCGGACGCGCCGGTGCGCATGATGGGCGACCCGGCCCGCGTGCGCCAGATACTCACGAACCTGGTAGGCAATGCCATCAAGTTCACGGAAGAAGGCTACGTGCGCGTTTGGGCCGAAGGTGTCGGCGAGGACGTTGCGATTTGCGTCGAAGACTCGGGCGTCGGCATTCCCGAGGATCAGCTCGATGCGATCTTCGAGCGTTTCGAACAGGCCAAAAGCGCGACGAGTCGCTTCGGAGGTACGGGGCTTGGGCTGCACATCACCCGCTCGCTCGCCGAGCTCATGGGCGGGTCGGTGTCTGTAGAGAGCACGCTCGGGGTTGGCAGCACGTTTTCCGTGGAGTTGCCGGTGGGCGAACCGACCGTGGTGGTTGGGCCGAAGCGAGAGTGGGCGCACTCAGGCGTAGTCGTCATCGCCGCCATGGAGCCTAGCCTATCGCGGGACGCGCTCGGCCGAAGGTTCGCCGAATGGGGCATTCCCGTGGTTCCGGCGGCGTCAAAAGCTGAAGCGGTCGCGGCGCACGAGCAGAACGCCGCAGCCATCGTGATCGTCGACGAATCGGCGGACGTTCACGGCACCTATCGCGGTGTGTACGCGGCGCTTAGAGCGCGCGGGGCGCGGGTGCTCCAGCTGCTGCCCTTTGATCAAGCCGCAGACCTTAAGCTCGACCATCGCCATGGCTTTGTGCACAAGCCCGCGACGCGGGCAAACCTTTGGGAGGCGGTCTCTGCGCTCGCCGAGCGACGGCCCACTCGGCACCGTCGACTTCGAGACAGCCTCGACGCCGCGCGCGGCTCTGGTACGGTGCTAGTTGCGGAGGACAACGAAGCCAACGCGCTGCTCGTACGTCGCATCGTCGAACGCCAGGGATACTCCGTGCATGTCGCGCCCAACGGTTTGAAAGCCGTGACGCGTGCTACGTCTGGTGAGGAGGCGTACGCCGCGATTCTGATGGACATCGAGATGCCGAAGAAGGACGGCATTCACTGCATCCGCGAGATTCGGGAGTTCGAGGCGCTGAATGGAAGGACGCCCGTTCCGATCTTTGTACTCACGGCCCACGCGCTCTCAAGTTACCGTCGGCGGGCCATTGAAGCGGGCGCTACGGCGTTCCTTACGAAGCCGCTTCAACGAACGTTGCTACTGGAGACACTTGCCGCGTGGTGCACCGATCGAAGCACGGTGCTGGTGGTCGACGACGACCTTGACAGCCGGTTGATGCACGAGCGCGTACTGTACACTTCGGGACGCTATCGCTCGCTGGTCGCCGAGACGGGACAGGAAGCGCTTCTCGCTGCGCGGAGTGGGGTCGACGCGGTGCTGTTGGACGTCGACCTTCCCGACTTGCCCGGATGGGCGGTAACAAGGCGGCTGCGCGCGTTCGTTGGAGATGACGTGCCGATCTTTATCGTTACGGGCCATTCGGACGCGGAGACCGTGCGCCGCTGCCGGGATGCCGGCGCTACACGCGTGTTCGAAAAGCCAACCCGGGCACAGCGCGTGCTCGACGCGTTGGATCGGGCCATCGACCGGCCGCATGCGGTGACGGATCGTCCGGTGCGAGCGGCCATCGGTCGCCTCCACGTCGACTCCGACGTCGCCGACTTGCTGCCTGGTTTTCTCGAGCGACGCAGAGCGGACTGCACGACGCTCCGCTACGCGCTGATCGAGCGCAACTTCGAGCGGCTTCGTAGGGTCGGCCACAACTTGAAGGGCTCTTCTTCGGGGTATGGAATGGCTGACTTGGGGGTGCTGGGTGGCGAACTCGAAGCGGCGGCGGGCGCGGAGTCTTTTTCCGATTCGCAGACTGCAGTTGAACGCATCATCGAGTATATCGAAGCTGCTGAGGACGAGCTGGCGTCGGCGGCCCGGTGACTGCTCGCCATTCGCTCATGTGTGTTTCGATGCGTCCTTCGGTGGCCTTTAGCCGAGAGTGGGTCGAGAGCCTCGCGCTTTCGAGCTTGGTGTACGCCGCTCAGCGCGGCTCGCCGCGCGCGTTGCGACTTGCCGGTATTTGGTCAGCGAGCGCGATCGAACCGTTGGAGCGTACAAGCTCGAACGGTTCCACGAGCCGATTTCCGGCGAACCGTCCCCAGTAACGGGCGCTCGCACGAATCAGCTCGGGCGCGAGATAGGCGCACTTGCGGACCTGCGAACGGTAGCAGTCGATCAGCGCGAGCTTTCCTTCGATCTCCGTATCGATGGGAGCGAAGAAGAGGGGCTGGAACTCTACGGTGGTCGATGGGCTCTGGTAGCAGAACACGTTGGGAACGGCGCGTGACGCTACGAGCGTCGCTTGATGAACGGCACGGTGGTCTTGATGGTTGTCGTGGCGGGAGTGGGTGTACACGGCGACAGGGTTGTGGGTTCGGATGGCTTCGCTGATGACCTCGATCGTACGACCGTCCGGCGGGATCTTGGTATCGGGCAGGTCGTGCATGATGAGCGTTCCTCCGAGCCGCTTAACCGCGAGCGCCGCCTCTCGCCGTCGGGCCGCACGTGCACCGCCGGCTTCGCCCGAGGATACGACCAGCGCGACGATGTTGTGGCCCATGGCCGCGTGGCGAAGGAGCTGGCCGCCACAACCGATCTCGAAATCGTCGGGATGAGCGCCGACGGCGAGCACGGACGGGGTCGAGAGGGACGCGCGCTCCTGCGCCGTCCGCACGAGTGCGCTCAGCGCGTCACGGGCAAGCGGTTTGCACAGAAAGCTATCGACGCCGATTTGAATGGCTTCTTGGGCGAGCTCCAGGGTGCCGTTTGCTGTGACCACGTGCACTTCGGCGTTGGTCGCGGCGGCAGCCTTTGCCACGTTCATGCCGCACATATCGGAAAGACGAATGTCCGTAAGAACGATGTCGAAGCACTCGCGCTGGAGCGCATCCAGCGCCGTACGTCCCGTCATGGCCCAGGCGACGTACACGTCCGGGCACGCCTTGAGCCAACGCGCCATGAGCGCGCCTTGGTCAGGGCAGTCTTCAACGATCAAGATGCGTGTGTTCATCGGGGTCCTTTGCCGGTGTCTGGTCCAAAGACAAAGCGAGGACCGTGCCACCTTCGTCGGTCGAGCGCTTCTCTTCAGGGGGCCCTTCACAAGGGCCCTCGTCACTCGAACTTGGGATGAGCTCTAGAGTCGCCGAATCTGTACCGCGTCGACGAAAGCCTGAAATCCGTTGGTGGGTGTTGCGCCGCGCGTGCACCACGCATTCAAGTGCAGGCGAATGTTGCCGGTGCGGGGGGGCGGGGCAGGCGAAGACCACTCGAAGTGGTTTGACGCACTTCGAATCGACCCGCTCACCCGCGCCCTTGACCAGCGCAGGGTTACGGTAAACGCCTCATCATTCGCGAGGCGCACCCGCCGGATCTCCCTCGGCCTTCGCGCGGCGTTGACAAACTGCGCATAGGGCGCACCTCGATCCCAACTCGACCACTCGAAGTCGAACTCGCGGTCGTCGCTTTCGTACCAGAATACGCCGAGAACGCCGCGGGAGCCGACGGGCGGGGGCGCACGAAACACGACCCTTGCTTCCACCGGAGGCGGAAAGGGTCGGCTCGCCAGTTCTGAACCGACGCATCCTCCGGCCTGCGGGTACGCGGCGAGCTCCATTTGGTCTCCTTGCACCCGTGCAAGCTGCCGGGACCATGGGGACGGGCCGGCGCCCACGGGAGACGTGCTGTGCCGCACGTGCCAGTGCTCGCCTCCAAATTCGATAGGCGTGGAGTGCCAGCTTGGGGCGATTGGCAGGGCGGCGACGGCGCTGCATCCAGCGCAAAGGGCGAGTGTGCTGAAGTGTTTCACGCCAGCGCACGGAGCAAAACGCGGGCCGGTGCCGGGTTGCGAAAACGTTCCATGCCGAGCGATTCAAAGTGGTTCGGCGTGTTCCGAATTGAAACCGTCGGCGTGGCGACGTTGCGCGCTGCGCGCAGCACTGCGCACCCGTGAGCGAACGCGCGGGCCCGCAGGTGGCGAGACGACGCTTGGCACGCGGATTGAAGCCGAACCCGCCATGAACGAAATCCTCACACCTCCGCGCGTACTCATCACTGGAGCTGGCGGGCCTTCCGCGCTGTCCGTGCTCAAGGCCATCTCCCACCTCGACCTCGACGTCTTCGTCGCCGACGCGGACCACCTCGCGGCGGGGTTGTTTTGGGTCGCACCCGATCGGCGCATTCTCCTGCCTCGCGGCAACGATCCGGCGTTTGCGTCCACGGTGTTGCGCCATTGACAGCGGCAACAAATTGACGTGCTCGGTCCCACCGTCGACGCCGAGCTCGAGGCGCTTGCCAAGCACCGTCGCCGCTTCGTCGATGCTGGGGTGCGTCTCGTGCTGGCGGACGATGAACCACTCGCGCGCTGTTTGGATAAATATCGTTTGGCCGAATGGTGCCGCGAGCACACCTGCGTTCCGGAGACCCGTGTGTTTGTCTCCCACATGAGTGCGTCCGGCATGACATTTCCTTTGGTTGTGAAGCCGCGCCGGGGCAGTGGATCCCGAGGCGTTCGCATCGTTGAGTCACCGGGCGCTCTTGCGCGGCTTACGCCGTCGAAGGACCTTCTGCTCCAAGAGTATCTGCCTGGGCCCGAGTACTCCGTCGACGTGCTGCTCACGCCCTTTGGCGAGGTGCTGGCCACGGTACCGAGGGAGCGGCTCAAGGTTGACTCGGGGGTCGCCGTGGCCTCGCGCACCCTTCACTCGGAGGAGCTGCAGAGCGCCGCGCGTTGCGTGGTTCAAGTTCTTCGCCTCAGCCACGTCGTCAACGTTCAGTTTCGCCGCAATACGCGCGGCGAAATGGCGCTCCTCGAAGTCAACGCTCGCGTTCCCGGGACCATGCCCCTGACCGTAGAAGCTGGTGTGAACATGCCGGCTTTCGCGATTCTTCAGGTTCTTGGACGACCCCTGCCTTCCAAGGTTGCGGATTTCCGCGAACTTGGGGTGGTTCGGCATCTAGTCGAACGCTTTGTAGACGTGGATGCGCTTCTACCGCTCTCGGAGCGCGAGACGCTGCCGCCCGGTGTAACGCACGGCGCAGCCGAGTAGGCTTTCGAGCGTGGAGCTTACCTGCGCCATCGTAGAGGCAGTGGCGGTTTCGATCGTTCTACTCGCCTCGACGCCGGTTGTTTCGGGCATTTACCAGTTTGCGCTGGTCGGCCTTTCGGTCTTGAAGACCCACCTAGATCGGAGCGGGAACGTGATGCCCAGAGTAAGCGTCGTGGTACCCGCCTGGAACGAGGTGGCGGTGATCGGCGCGACCATTGAACGGCTGATGAAGCTGAACTACCCCGCCGACCGACTGCGGGTTTACGTCGTCGACGACGCGAGCGATGACGGAACGCCAGAGGCGGTTCTCGCCCGTGCAGAGGTGTACCCGGGTCGCGTCTTTCATGTGCGCCGGGAGGCCGGCGGTGAGGGAAAGGCGCACACGCTCAACTATGGGCTTCGTGTGCTCTGGCAGAGCGACTGGACGCAGGCAGTTCTCATCATGGACGCAGACGTGATCTTCACCGCGGACAGCCTCTTGCAAATGGCGAGGCACCTCGCGGACCCGAAGGTCGGTGCCGTGACGGCATACATCAAGGAAGGCGGCGCACACCCAAACTACGTGCAACGTTTTGTCGGGTTTGAGTACATCACGGCGACGGCCGCGGCGCGACGTGCCCAAAACGTTCTAGGGTTCCTCGCCTGCCTTTCCGGCGGGGCGCAGCTTCACACGCGTGAGAACCTTCTCGCCATTGGCGGTGAGATTTTCAGTGACACCCTCGCGGAGGACACGTTCACCACCTTTCGCACGCAGCTCGAAGGACGGATCGCGCTCTTCGAACCGAATGCGATCGTCTCCGCCGAGGAACCGGATGGGTTAGTCGGGCTTTGGAAGCAACGCCTCCGCTGGGCCCGAGGCAACGTGCAGATCACCCAAGCCTATGCATCGCTCTGGTTCAATCGCCGGCGTCATCCGACCCTTGGCTCGCCGTCCATGGCGATTCTCTGGTTCTCCATCTTTCTGATGCCTATCTTTCAGCTCTTCGCCAGCGCTGGGCTTCTCACGCTGTATGTCCTTGATCCGTCCGTCGCCTGGCAGCTCTTCCGCGTGTTTTGGATCCTAGCGGGGGTGGCGTACCTCCTCGTTCTTTTCATATCGCTAGCCATCGACACGGAGTCAGCGAAGCGAACCTGGGCCGAAGGGGTGATGTTTCCCGGGTTCGTCGCCCTGATATTGATCGTCGGGTCCTTGATTCCGCCCGTGCTCGATGGGCTCTTTGGCCGGTTCCCGGAGCTCGAACAGCCCATTGTTCTTCTCGCCTATGCGTGGCCGACCCTTTCCATGGTGCTCGCGTGGGGGGCGAAGGAGTTCGAGGCGCGGAACGATCGCCTACGCTGGTTGCCGCGCTGGATGCTCTACATCGTCGGGTACGGGCCGTTTCTATCGGCGGTGACCTTCGCGGCGTATGTGGCCGAGATGCGAGGGGCGAGCCTCGCCTGGGACAAGACCGTCAAGACCGGCAAAGTCTCCAACTAGCGCTCATGCTAATCGCGGCGGCCGTGTTTTCTGCCAGCTCGCGGAAACACGGCCGCGGCGATTTTCGCGATGAGCTCTACAGAAATAGCAAGAGCGCTTCTCGGAGAAGCAGCGCCGCGCCGAGGAACCCGCCGACCAGGAGCGATCGATAGAGCACCAACCGTTCGCGAAGCACGTCGACCTCCACTCGTTCGCCGAATGCCACGTCCGTCGCGGTACCGTTGGGGATTTGCCGGTCCGGGTCGAGCGGCGGAGATCCGGCGCGGGCATCACGTGCGATCCGTGTGAGGTGCGCTTCCGCACCAATGAACACCCGCCGTAGGCGGCCAGCGCTGAGCTCGCGGGACACCGTCCGCTCCCAGTCGACCGATAGGCTGGAACCAAGAATCGACTCGAGAATCGTACGGTCGTCTGGAAGGAGTGGGCCATGCGAGAGCAGGAGCGCTTCAAGTTCGGCGTACGCTGCGTCGTACGCTCGCCTTTCGCCTTCAAATACTCGTAGTCGATGCCTTCCCATGGACATCAAGGACCCTCGAAGAGGTACGTCTGTTGGGCGCGGTGCAGAACGATGAGCAGTAAGAGCACGACGTCGACCGCTAGTAAGCTCAGAGCCCACGTTCGTGTTCGACGTACCTCGCGCGTCAACGAGGTGCGAAGCGATTCTGGTGCCTTCGAGGTCATGAGCGGGCCTCGCTGCGAAGTGCGCCAAGGAGCACGCCGGCCATGACGATAAGCATGGCGAGCCAGGCTCCATGCATCCACCAAAAGCGTTGTTCTTCCCGGCTTGCGGCGCGCGCAGAGAGCGGAGATGCCCGTCTCATATTCATTATGCTTTCGCGCTCCGACGCGGGCTCGCCTGCGTCGCGCCAATCGCTACCGCGAACGCGTGCGGCGTGTGTTCCCTCCAGCGCGAAGTATGGTGGAACGACCGTGTCGCCATCTTCCGCGGCTGCGGCGAGCTGAAGCACTTCGCCGTTGGGGCTTAGGGCTAAGAGGTCGGTCTGGGCCGGGTCGAGGGCCGGTATCGGTACGCCCGCATGCAGCGCCGGGGACCCGCGCTCGGCAAAGATAGGGAGGGCGCCGGTGATCGACGTGCGCATTTCGATGTAAGCCCCGG
>JBCCRV010000212.1:0-10517 GCA_039201085.1 Myxococcota bacterium
CCGCCCGCCGCACCGTCGTCGTTCCCTCCACGCCGAGTCCCTGCGTCATGCGCGTGAACGCATCCGCCGTGTATTCGCGGTGCGTGTCGCCGACGGGTACCTCGAAGTCCGCCGGCGCAGCGCCGCCGGTTCCGACGCGCCAGACCTGCGTCGTCGGTGGGTAGCGGTCTTCGCTCGACTCGCGTCGGCGCAGACGCGTCGCCGCGTTTTCGATCCACCGGTAGCGGGCCACGACAAACCCCGGTACGCCGCGCTGCTTGAGTACGCGAACGCCCGTGGGCAGCGAATCGTCTTCCACGACACGCTCTTCGAAGGGCAGGAACTCTTCGATGCGCCGTACAAACTCCACGCGGTGCTGGAGCGCGTCACCGCGCACCTCCGCGCGGGCGCGGCCGCCCGCGATGATCATGCGAATCATCACCGGTGTCGCGCGGTCGTTGCGAAGGCGAAAGTTCAGGTTCGGGTACGACACCGCCGCGTCGAGGCCGAGCTTGATGTAGCTGCTTGGACGCGAGTGGGGATGGCGCTCGACGATGGCCAGCCCCGCAAAGAAAGCTGCTGCGTGAAGTGTACCGGCGATTTGGCAGGCGCCGCCGCCGACGCCGTCGACGAGTTCGCCGCCCGCAATGACGGGCGCGGGGCGAAAGCCCGCGGCGAGGCTGCGTTCGCCCACGACTTCGTTGAAGTCGAAGACCTCCCCGGGAAAGAGCACCACGCCGTCCACCTTGGACGCAGCGACGCGCAGGTTATGGGTGCGCTCGGCAGCGTCGCCGCTGCCGTTGTAGGGCGTCTCAAATACACCGAGCAGCCCTTCGAAGGACGCGCCCTCAAGTTCGTCCGCGGAACGGCCCGCGCCGGTGCGGCGAACCACCACTTGGGCGTCGCCGCCCTGCCGTAGAGCCGCACGAAGGGCCTCGAGCGACGCCCATACATCCAGGCTGACGCCCTCTTGCTCGGGAACGACGCGGCCCGTTTCCGGGTCGAGCCTCGCGCTCGCGGCGGGCCGGTCGATCCGGGCCTTCTGTTCCACGAGCCAGCGAAAGGCCCGGTCGATGTCCAGCGTGAGCGGCGCGTCCATGTCCGCCTCGGGCGAACCATCGGCGATGGCCTGAACGCTCGCGTCCACCGCGCGACCACCGAGCGATTCAACGCTTCCCTCCAGCACATGCGCGTCGTCGAGCACCAAGCGAATGGGGCGCTCAAGGAGGCTTCGACGCAGGGAGGCAGCCTCGGCGCGATGGGGCACCCCACCGACGCGCACGGCATGCTGCGCGGCCCCGCCAAGGGGGGCCGCAAAGAGCAAAGCGAGGGCGAGAAGACGGCGCATGGACTCAAGTTCCGGCGCCGCCGGATTTCCGTCAAAAAAGCCGCAAAACGTCTATACTCGCGGGCCATGGAGTCCCTCGTGGACAAGAACGCGCTCGTGATGATGGGCGGCGGCATCGCCGCCTATAAAGCGGTGCTGCTCGTCCGCGAACTCCAGCGCCGAGGCGCCAAGGTGCGGGTGGCGATGAGCCCGTCGGCCACGAAGTTCGTCGGCACCGTGACCTTGGCAGGGCTCACCGGCGAGCCCGTGGCCACCAACCTCTGGGACGAAGCCTACCCCGGTGAAATGCACGTGGAGCTTGCCGCCTGGGCCGATGTGATCGTCGTCGCGCCGGCAACGATGAACCTGATGGCGCGTGCCGCCGCCGGCTTCGCCGACGATGTCGTGCTCGCCACCCTCGCCTGCCGTCGCTGCCCGGCCATCATGGCGCCGGCCATGCACACGGCCATGTGGCAGCGTGCAAGCACGCAGCGAAACGTCCGGGCGCTAACGGACGAAGGCATCACGATCGTGGGCCCTGAGCGCGGCGCGCTGGCCAACGGCGAGGTGGGCGAAGGGCGCATGGCCGAACCGGAAGCCATCGCGGACGCCGTGCTCTCGTGCTTCTTGCCGAGCGACTATCTCGGCAAGTACGTCGTCGTGAGCGCCGGACCTACCCACGAAGACATCGATCCCGTTCGCTTCATCGGCAACCGTTCGTCGGGCCGAATGGGCTTTGCGCTGGCCCGGGCCGCCCGGCTTCGCGGCGCAAAGGTCACGCTCGTCGCCGGTCCGACCCATCTTCGGGCGGACCCGCGCATCGACCGCGTCGATGTGCGTTCCGCCATCGATATGCATGAAGCGATGCGCGTCGCCGTGGGCGGCGATCACCAACCCGACCTCGTGATCATGGCGGCGGCCGTCGCCGACTACCGGCCGGAGACGCGTTCGCCGCAGAAGCGCAAAAAGCAGGTCGGGTCCACGGCCCTGCCCCTCGTTCGCAACCCTGACATTCTGCAGGACCTGGGCATCAGCCGCGCAGGCAAGCGTCCCGTGCTCGTCGGCTTCGCGCTCGAAACGGAAAACCTGATCGGTTCGGCGCGCACGAAGCTGCGCCTCAAGAAGGTCGACTTGATCGTGGCCAACCTCGCTGCAGACGCGCTCGGCAGCGAGGAAAACGACGCCGTGCTCGTCAGCATTGCAGACGAGGTGCCCCTCGGACGGCTGAGCAAAACCGAACTCGCCCACCGCATTCTCGATCAGGCGCTGCTCCGCCTGATCAGCTAGGACACACCATGAGCCGTCCAACCGTCATGGGTTTGATTGGAGCCGTCCTCGACGGACGCTACCGGCTACTATCGTTGCTTGGCGAAGGCGGCATGGGCGCAGTCTACTTGGCCGAGCGTACGGAAGACGGCGCGAGCGTCGCCGTGAAGGTGCTGCTCGAAGAACTCGGCGACCACCCGGAAACGGTGCAGCGCTTCGAACGCGAGGCAAAGGCGCTCTTTGGGCTTTCCCATGCAAACATCCTCAAGGTGCACGACTACGGCCTCGTCGAAGGTCGCCCGTATTTGGTGATGGACCGGCTCGACGGTGCATCCCTCGACACATTCGTCGAAGACGGCCCGCTCCCGCCGGAGCGCGCGTTGGACATTGCCGAAGCGGTGCTCGATGCCCTCGCCTATGCCCACGACCTAGGCGCCGTGCACCGCGACCTCAAAACGGAGAACGTGAACGTCGGCGCCGATGGGCACGTGACGGTCCTTGATTTTGGCCTCGTGAAGTTCACCGACGACGACCGCTGGGGCAAGGGTGCGAAACTCACTGCGATGGGAACGGTGTTTGGAACGCCCGCCTACATGGCGCCGGAGCAGTGCACCGGCGCCCCGACGGATGCGCGTTCCGATGTCTACGCGGCCGGCGTCATTCTCTTCGAGCTGCTGACCGGCGAATGGCCTTTCATGGAAGAGACGCGCCTCGACATGTTCAAGGCGCACCTCACGAAACAGCCGCCGCACCTCCCGGTGGACATTCCCCCCGCCATCGACGCCGTCGTGCAGACGGCGCTCGACAAGCTTCCTGCCAAACGCTTCGATGGGGCCGGCGCCATGTTGGCGGCGCTTCGCGCGGCACGAAGCGGAGCCCCCGCGCCGTCTGCGAATGTTCCCAATCCGCTGCCCCAAGGCGCGACGAACGGAGGCGCCAGCGATCCCTTTCCGTGGAAGCTCGTCGCGGGTGGCGCAGCGCTCGTGCTGATCCTTGTAGCCGTCGCGCTTCTCATGCCGCTGCTGAGTCGTTGAGCGAATCGCTCGTCGACCTCCTCGTCGCCGGCCGCATCGACGACGCGCAACGCGTCATCGACGGCGACCTGGGCGCCCACGCCCTCGCCCTGCTGCCGGACCACGACAGCACGCTCTTCGTTGGCGTGTACGAACGGCGGCCGGGCTTTGATTGGATCGGCCCAAGCGCCGTCGCGAGGCTCGCGCGCAGTTGGGAGCAGTTCGACCGCCACTTTGAGGCGTGCTCGGAAGCGCGAGCCGAAGCCGCACTCAAACGCGCAAGGGCGCTGCTTAGGGCGTGGGCGCTGAACGGCCTCGCGGCCGATCACTTGTTCCTCGTGTATGACGGCGACGACTTCTGCGTCGTGAGCTACGAGCCGTCGCGCGGCGCCGCGTACCCGCGCGCCGAAGGCACGTTCAGAGCACGCCTTCGATTGGGCCCATTCCCTCCCGGATGACCTCCGGCGTCGATCCCGTAAGGTCGATGACGGTGGAGGGATCGAGCCCGCAGTAGCCCGAGTCGACGAGCACATCGAGGGGCTTGAAACGCTCTTCGATGTCGTTGGGGTCGTTCAGCTGTTCGCCTTCCCACGTTGCGGACGTGCTGACGATCGGATTACCGAGTTCCCGCACGAGCTCGAGGGCCACCTCGTGGTGGGGCACGCGAATGCCCACGGTCTTGCGCTTCATCATCAGGATCTTGGGCACTTCACGCGTGGCCTGAAGGATGAACGTATAAGGCCCCGGTAGTAGGCGGCGCATGACGCGATACGCATGGTCGTCGACAACGGCGTAGCGCGCGATATCGCCCAGGTCGGGGCACACGAAGGCCATCGGCTGGTCCTTCTTCATGCGCTTCATCTGATAGATCCGGTCGATCGACTTCTTCGCGAAGATGTCGCAGCCAATGCCGTAGACCGTGTCCGTCGGGTAGGCGATGGTACTGCCCCGACGAAGCTCTTCGACTACTTTGCTGATCTTTCGCCCCTCAGGATGGGTGGGGTGAATCGAAAACCGCTGCATGGGCCCACCTCCTAGTGGCTTTCGGCAAAAGCTCAAGGCATAAGCGCGCGAGGACGCGGGTTCGCCCGACTGCATCCATCAGAGGGTCGAAAACCCAAGGCCTGAGCGGTCCGGGCGGCGCCCCCCGGGGATCGCCCCGCGAGCCCTCTAGGGCCCATTGCCATTCGGCTCAGGCGAGAAAGGGAGTCTCGGTCTAGCGCCCGTGGACGAGCTTTCGTGTGCTGCCATCCTCAAAGGCGCACTCGATTTGACCAGCCGCGGGCAGCGAAAGCACCTTTCCAACGCCAAACTTTGGATGGAGGAAGAAGTCTCCCTCCGCGTACGTGGTGCGCATGCTGTATTTCGCCGCGCCGCGGTGGGCGAGCACTTCGACGGATGTAAGACCAGCGACCTTTTTCTTGGCCGTCGACTTGGCCTTCGACTTCGTTGCAGAGCGCCGACGCGGCGCCGCGGCGCGCTTCGGCGCCGGCGGCGCTTCCGGGGCGCTCGCAAAGTCGCGCGTCCGCGTCTTGAGCTGACGGTAGATGGCGCCCGAAGGCTCGCATACGAAGACCTCTTCGATGGGCGTACGCTCGCCGCGCTTGTAGCGGGCGTCCGCCCACGCCTGCGCGGCTTCGGCGATGGCCACCATGCGCTCCAAGCGGGGTGCTTCGTTCGGACCGGCGCCCAACGTGCCAATGGCAATTCGCTCGACGTCGCGCTTGCTCGCAAACTCGAGGGCAAGGCGAACCCCCTCGCGAATCACATCGATGGACGGAGCCGGTGAGCGTTCGCGTCCCGCCGAGGGCGAGCGCGTCGCAATCCAGCCGAGGAAGTTGCAGTGAAGCCGGCCCGGACTCACCCGGATCACCGAAGGGATCTCAAGCAGACGGCGCGGAACCTGACGCAGCTCCGCGTCGAGCGCGCGCTGCAGGCCGTCGCCGTAGTGCTCCTTCAGCTCCGCTTCGTGGCCGGGCCCGGGCCAAAGCTGCATGTCCGCATCGCCGTCAAAGACGATGGCGTCCACCCGTTGCTTCGAAGGGATCGTATACGGCGAACGGTTGAGGAGCGTCACTTCCACGGCGCGCAGATATCACGTTCGCGCGCCGGTGCTTACACAAACGAGCGCCAGACGTGTTTTTTCTCAGCCGCCGCTGCATCCCCCGCCGGCCTTGCGCCCTCCCGGACTCACCGGTTCCTCGCTGGCCCGTCGCCCGGTGCGCTTCAAACTCACACGGGACTCCCACACTCGCCGTCATCCGGCACTCATCGCGGCCCACACCCGATACGGCGAAGTCTGCCAACTCCCGGACGCGAACCGCCGACCGACTATTCCGCGCGGAGGCGCCGGCGATGGCCGACCCACTTCGTGCCGGCGGACGCAAAACGCCAAGGCGCATCCCGGTCTTCGGGCTGGGCATAGTCGATGCCGATACGCGGACCGATGAGCACGGCGCTGGGCGCTTCGCCCGGTCGCACGTGGAGCGCACCGTCAACGACCGAGTCGCCCGTATGCTCCAGCTTCGCGCCGAGCCCTTGCCCAAGCTTACCGGGCCCGTTGAGCAGAGTGGGCCCGTTCAAGCCTCGACGACGCCGGCGTATCGTCGCTAGGCCGCGCACCGGTTCAGCGCTTCGAATCAGCACGGCCGCCGCGTGACCCTCCGGGCCCGTCACGACGTTGATCAACCGGTGGATGCCGTAGCAGAGGTAGACGTACCAGTGCGCAGGCGGGCCAAAGAGCGCCGCGTTTCGCTTCGTGCGCCCGGTGAACGCATGGCATGCGCTGTCGTCCTCGCGGTACGCCTCGGTCTCCGTGATGCGCACGACGACGCCGCCGCTCGAAAGCTCGGCGCCGAGGAGCGCGCGGGCCACGACTAGCGCGTCCTGCTCGAAAAACCCGGCGGGAAAGCCGGGGCCTTCTACGACGCTGACGCCGACGCGTCCCAAGCGGTCTTCACGGCCTTGAACGCTTCGATACCGGTGGTCGAAAGATTGAGCGCGTCCGCGTTGACCAGGCGCGCATGAACGGCCTTCGGGTCGCGCTCCCAGCCTCCCGGAAGGTCGAGGCGTGCGTTCAGCGGCACGCCGCCGAGCAGTCCCTGCTCTTCGAGCGTCCAGACGGCTTCCGCCGCGAGGAACTGGCCGGCCACACGCTTCACCTCGGGCGAGAGGTGGCTGGCGAGGGGAAAGATGTCGTAGAGGGCGACGGTGTCATCGCTAAGCGAAAGGGCCTTGCGGAGCGCGCCGAAGGGCGCCGGCGAAATCGACAGTTCAACGAGATCGACGCCATCGAGATCGACGTCCTTTGCGGCCGCAAGGGCGCGTTCCATCGCGTCGCCGTGGCTCATCGTCGCCGTCGCGGCCTTCACGCCGCTATCGACGAGGGCGGTCACAACGAGAAAGGGCCGGTCCGTCGGCGGATGCTTGATCGGCGCCTCCTCAGCGGGTTGGGACGTTGGCGCCGGATGGTTGACGAGCGTCTCCGCGTCGTCGCTCGCATCCTCCGCAGCCTTTGCGCTCGTCGATTCGGACGCATCCCCGGCGCCCGAGGCTTCGTCGGCCTGCCCCGACGCTTCGGCGCCTTCACCTGCCGCCGTCGCTTCGGCGGCGGCTTCGGTGACGCCGTCCGCGGCATCGGTGGTGGCTTCCGTTGCGCTCTCGCCTGCAGCCGGCGTTTCGGTGGCTTCCGCGTCGCCTTGTACGGCTTCCGTGGCGCTGTCTGCGGGCGCGGCAACCTCGGCGGACGTGTCTTCGCTTGGCGTGTTGGTGGCGTCGTCGGTCATGGGAGCGGGAAGCTAGCGGCTTCATCCGCCCGCCGCAACGGCGTTGCTCCCAGCCACGCCCGGTGTAGTCGGCGAGTCATGGAGGGGGTGGCGATGGGTGGGCGAACGTAGGATTTTACCAATTCCGGCCAATCAGACGGAATTGGCCTAACCTTTGCTCCTCGACGAGGTGTTCGCCTTTTCAGGAGTTTTTTCATGCTCGCTCGAATCCTACTTTCCGCTTCGCTCTTCTTTAGCCTCACGCCCGCCGCAGCTCACGCCCAGGCGCCGGCCGCCGACGATACCGAGACGCGGGCGACGCACGCGCCAACACCCGCGCCCTACGCTCCGGCAGTTGCGGTCTATACGCAGCTGCGCCCAACGGAAGGCGCAACCCAGATGTCTTCGCCCACTCGAAGCGCCAGCGAGCCCCGCCTCGAGCTCACGGAGCCTCGGCTCGACGCCATGATCGGCCACAGCATGCTCGGACTGGCAGCGACCGTGGGCTTTGGCACGGGCGTGTTTTTTCTGACGCTCGCGCTTGAGCCCGACGTCGGAGTGGGCAGCATCATTACTTCGTCGCTAGCTGCCCTGACGGTCATGCCACTGCTGGTCGGTGCCGGCGCGCACGTTGGTGCGCGGAGGAACGGAGGTGTCGGCCGATACGGCTACGCGGTGCTCGGCGCGGCCGTCGGCATGGCTACGGGTGGTGTGGTCGCGGGGCTGGGCGGCTGGCTTGCAAGTGGCGGCAGTGCGGCGCCCTGGGCCTTAGGTCTAGGCCTTGGAACGATCCCCGTCCTTAGCGTGCTAGGCGCCATCATCGGGAGCCGCCTCAGCCATCGACACGAGCGTCGCGTGCAAATGAACGCCGGCTTTGCGCCCACCGATGGCGGCGGACTCGTTTCCCTCAGCGGCGCCTTCTGAGCTTTGACGAACGACGGGTTCGCTCTAGGCCTTTGCCGTGATGTTCGACGAGTGCACCTCCGAAGCCCTCACCGAGGGCATTCGAATTACCGTTCGTAGCGAATACCAGCCCTCCCATTCGCGGCCGGGTCAGTTCGTGTTCGCGTATCGCGTCCAGATCTTGAACGAGAACCCCTACGACGTGACGCTGCGGTCGCGCCACTGGATCATCGTGGACCAGATGGGCGAACGGGAAGACGTCGAAGGTCCGGGCGTCGTGGGCGAGCAGCCAACGCTGAGTGAGCGTGAAGCGTTTGTGTACACGAGCGGCGCCGCCCTTCCGACCCCGCGCGGCTTGATGCGCGGAACGTACACGTTCGACGGCCCGCGCGGAACCTTCAAAGCGGAAATCGCCGAGTTCGCCCTCGCCGCCCCCAACACACTCAACTAACTTCGCTTTCGCCAGCGGCCGTCCGCGAAAAAAAGGGAGCCAGCAAGCGCTGACTCCCTTTTGCGTTGGTGACCCCAGGGGGACTTGAACCCCCGTTTTCGGCGTGAGAGGCCGACGTCCTAACCGCTAGACGATGGGGCCGGACAATGAAGCGAAGTAAAGTGTGAAAGAATAAGAGTCGGAGCAAAGCTCCGGCTCGGGGACTAGGATTCGAACCTAGATAACCAGAACCAGAAACTGGGGTCCTGCCATTAGACGATCCCCGAAAACCGTCCCGGAAGACGGGAGCCGTGAGTTAGCCCTAAGGTGGCACCCTGTCAAGGGCCGGGAACCATGAGACGACCATGACCGTCAGAAAAGCGCCCGCCAATGAGCTCGCCCCCCAGGCCGGCGCGTGGTTTCGCGTGCACGGTCTTCTAAAGAGCAGCGTGCTCGTAGGCACCGTTTCCGCTGCGCTGATCGGCGTCCTCATTAACGCCCGCGTGGAAACGCTACCTTCCCTCGGCCTTTGGACCCTTGCCTGCGCCCTCGTGCTCGTATGGCAGGTGGCGATCAAACCGGCGTATCTCGTTCGCTCTTGGCGCTACGAAATCAGCGAGCAAGAAGTCTACCTGCAGCGCGGCATCTTTGTGATTCGCCGCACCGTCATCCCGATCCTGCGCATTGAAAACGTCGACACGGCCCAGGGACCGCTCGCACGTCGCTACGACGTCATGAGCGTTTCCGTGTCCACGGCCGCCGGCAAGCATGAAATCCCCGCGCTTCAAAGCGGCGTCGCCGAAGCCCTGCGCGATCACATCGCGCAGCTCGCACGCGAGGCGCGCGATGCCTGAAGCCGAAGTCCCGGCCGACGCCGGGCGACTGCACCCCGCCGCCGCGGTGCAGGGCGCGCTTGCGCAGCTTCGCCAGATGGCGGTGCTGCTGGTTGTTCTCCTCGTGCGCGGCGCCCAGGCGGATGAGTCCTACTTCGAACTGATCACCGTCGGAGTCGCGGTGCCGCTCTTACTGATGGCAGGCATCGTTCGCTGGGTGCGCTTTCGCTATTGGTTTACGCAAAGCGGCGTCGAGGCCATCGACGGCGCCTTCGTGCGCCGCCGCGTCTCGATTCCCTTCGACCGCGTTCGCGCTGTCGAAGAAAACGAAGGCATCGTGCATCAGCTCTTCGGCGTGAGCCGGTTGCAGATCAAAACCGGCGCAACGGGCACGCAGCTCGACTTGAGCGCCCTCGACCGCGACACCGCAGCCCGCATTCGAGCGTACCTGCTCGCGAAGGTCGACGCGCCGTCGGCGTCCTCCGTTGAACGGCGCGCCGACGAGGTGCAGCGCCTCCGCGGCATCGAGCTCCTCTGGGTCGGCCTGACGACCCGCGGCGGTATCGCCGGCGCCGTGCTGGCCTCGTGGACGTACCCAAGCGTCGCAAACGTCCTGGGCGTCGACCAGCCCGGCGGCCTTCTGCTCGTGTTCACACTGACCACCCTTGCGATCACCAGCGCCATCGGTGTCGGCCAGTCGATGCTCCTTCTCTGGGGCTTTCGGCTCGAACGCACCGGCGCCCGAATCACGATTCGGCACGGGCTCTTTACCCGGCAGACGATCGAGATCGAAGCCTCGCGAGTGCAGGCCCTTCGCCTTCAGCAAAGCGTGCTGCAGCAGCTGCTCGGCCGCGGCAGCGTATTCGTTGAGGTGGTTGGCCATTCGGAAGCGAAAGGACGTTCGTCGGAAATGTTTCCTTGGGTGCGACGGGACGAGTTCGACGGCTTCGTTGCGCGCTTTGTACCTGAGCTCGCGGAGACGGTCCGTGTGGAGCGTCCGCC
>JBCCRV010000213.1:0-10483 GCA_039201085.1 Myxococcota bacterium
CCCGCTACAAAGGCCAGCGCATGAACACCTTTGACCTTCGCCGCCACGCTGCAGTCGCAAACCTGCTCGAGGTCCGCCACGCGATGGCGGCCTAAAATTTAGCGGTTCGCCTCTCTAGACCGTGCTGCTTCCTGAAAGAAATGAGCGACGCGTGCGGCCCCGCCACCGATCTCGCGCCGCCCACTCCTCGCATATGCTGGGCATGTCCCGCGTCTCGCGCAGCGCAACCTCTGCGCGCCAGCGCAGCGATGATTGGGCGCGTTTCCGGACGCGCCCACGAACGCCTTCGCGGCGGCGGGCGGAACAAAGAAATGGGTTCCGGATCAATTCGGCGTGACCGGAATTGCCCTTTAGTCGCCACCAGTGGTTGTGAAACAGACGAAGGCTGCAACTGCTGTGTGGGTCTTAGTAATCGCGTGTGCGTGTAGCAGCGACGGCGAATCGGGGTCGGCGCCCGATACGGATGGATCGATCGGTAGCCGCGATGAAGGCGGTGCTGATGGTCGTGCAGGCGATTTGCACGACGGCGGTCTCAGGGGTGAGGCAGGTGTTGGCGGAACGCGACGTCAGTTCTGCGGCGGCGGTGGAACGGTTGTCCCCGAGGAGGCATGCCTCGCCGTTCGCACGTTCCGCTACGCCCTGTGCTCGTGCCGCGACTTGGTGTCGAGTCACCCCATTCGAACGGACAGCTTTAACTCGACCCGGGGCGCCTACATGCCGCCCGGTGAGCCTGGCGGTGCGCTTGGCGTCAATGGCGGCATTAATATGACGTCGGCATTGGACGTTGGCGGCGCCCTCTGGTGCGCCGGCGCCGAAGGCATTACGACGAGCAACGACGTGCGCGTGGCGGGCGAACTCCGCTCGCAAGGTCGTTTAGCCGGTGCGCGCTACGAGGTTGGCGGCGACGCGGACGTGGGAGACTCCATCAGCGTTCAGGGTCTTCGAGTCGATGGAACACTGACGCAGCCCGAAGGGGCCGACTTCACCGCCGTGGAAGCGTCTGTTACGGCACAGGCTTCCAGCGCCGTGAACGTGGAAGCGCCCTGCGCCTGCGCGCCCGGCGCTGGCGTCGACGTCGCTGCCACAATCGAGGAAGGTCGCGCTTTCGTCGACAACGACGACGCCGGCCTGAATGCGGACGCGTTTCGAAACGTGAGTGAAGTCGTTGAGCAAACGCTGCCCTGCGGCCGCTACCTCATCAACGGATTGCTAGGATCGGGCGGAATCACGTTTCGTGTTGAAGGCCGTGTCGTACTCTTCGTGTACGGTGACATCAGTCTGAACAGCGGTCTCGTATTCGAGTTGGGGACGAACGACGCAGAGATCGATGTGTTCGTCTCCGGAAACGTGAACGTCGCCGGGGACCTTCGCTTGGGTAGCATTGACGCGCCGCGGCGCAGTCGCATGTACGTCGGCGGCGAGGGAACGATCAACCTCACAGCCGGGGCAACGCTGGCGGGCAATATCTTCGCGCCGAATGCGGGGCTGGTCACTGCCGGTAATGTTGAGCTCTATGGTTCGATGCTGGCTCAGCGCGTTTCCGCCGCAGGCGCCATCGATGTGCACTTTGACACGGGCATTCTCGACGAGAGTGGTGAGTGCCGCGACCCCGAGGACCCATGCGAATCGTGCGCTGACTGCGCTAACCAAGCGTGCAACGAAGGCGTTTGCGGTGCGTGCGAAAACGACGCTGACTGTTGTTCGCCGCTCATTTGCAACGACGGGATCTGCCTTCCATTCGTGATCTAGGGCCATGAATGCGTGACGTCGGCGACCCTTATGCAGCCGCCACTAGGAGCACAGCCTTTTGCGGACAGGTGCCCACACCGCCGTCCCTGCTTCGCGCCTTTCATAGGCCCCGTGTCTGCGAACTCCGCGCCAAGGCGACCGTCTCCGGCGTCCGGGGCGCGCGCCGAACGAACCAGCTTGACGTCGTCGACCGGCCGATGTGACGGCGGATGGGGACGTCACAAATGCGGCGGCGCGATCGTTCCAGAACGCGCTTTTTTGCGCTCCGTGGCGATTTGGCCGACCTTGTAAATGTGAACTCTTGCTTCAGGGCCGCGCCTGCGGCCGCTTTTTCCTTCAGAGAGCGGGCGAAATGGCCGTTCGACCCGAACGTGAGCTGGCGTTGCATTGCAGCCCTCGTGGTGGGCATCGGATTTGGGTCTTCATCGGCGTTCGCCCAGGGCGAGCCGGAGGAAGCGGTCGTGGAAGCGCCCGCCGAAACGTCGGCTGAACGCTGGCTGATCCATTTGGAGCCGGCCGTCGGATTGAGCCTGGGGCAGCCCCAGAGCGACCGCTTCGGCCCCGCGATCGTTGGCGCTTTCGGCGTCAGTCGAAGCGTTGCGCCCGCGTTTTTGATCGGTCTACGCCTGCGGGGCGGCCTACTCTTTGACGGTCCGACGCCGTCGAACGAGGCCATCGCCGACCCGGGCATTGGCACCTTTAGCTCGCTGGGCCTTGCCTTTCGGCTCCGGCCCTTTGGGCGCGGCGACGACCCGCGCCGCGGTACGGGGCTTTGGCTCGAGGCCCTTGGATCCGTCACGCTTACTGGCGGTGATATTCGGCCGTCCTTCGAAGCCGGCGTCGGCTGGGGCTTCGAGGTGGGCGATGTCGATCTCGGGCCTGCCGTTCGCTACATGCACGTGATTCAGCCGGGCGAGGACAACCTCGATAATCGGGACGCGAAGATGCTCATTCTTGGGCTCGAGCTGACCTTTCTCGATGGGCGGGATGCGCCCGCCGTGGTCGAAACGGCGCCTTCGCAGCGTGACCGCGACTACGACACGATTCTCGACGTGGACGATCCCTGTCCGGACGAGGCCGAAGACTTCGACGCCTTCGAAGACGAAGACGGTTGCCCGGACCTCGACAACGACGGCGACGGCATCTCCGACAACCTCGACGAGTGTCCGAACGATCCGGAGGACGCGGACGGCTTCGAAGACGAAGACGGCTGTCCCGAACCGGACAACGATCGGGACGGCATACTCGATGTCGATGACGCATGTCCCGACGAGCCCGAGGTCGTCAACGGCGTCGACGACCAGGACGGCTGCCCCGACGAAGGGCTCATCGAAATGATCGACGATCGCATCGTGCTCGAAGAGACCGTGCTCTTCGACTTCGAGCGGGCGCGCGTCAAGAGCCGGGCGAGGCCGATTCTCGCGGCGATTGTGGAGCTCGTTCGCCAGCACCCCGAGTGGACGCGTATGCGCATCGAGGGGCACGCGGACGTCCGCGGGAACGCCGCGTACAACCGAACGCTCTCCGAGCGACGCGCGCGCAACGTGCTTCGTGCGCTGGTCGATGCCGGCCTCGATCCTTCGCGCGCCGACTCGATGGGCTTCGGCTCAGACAACCCCCGCGACCTCGGCGACTCTGAACAGTCGCATCAGCGAAACCGTCGCGTGGAGTTTGTCGTCCTACAGCAAGTGGCGGCTCCAAGCGCGACGGAGGATCCGGAGGTGATGACCTTCGACAACGACGCTGGCTCGGAAGACGAAAGCTCGGAAGGCGCGGCTGGCGATGCGGAGGTGATGACCTTCGACAGCGACGCCGCGGTGGACACGGAGGGGGAGGCGACACCATGAATAGGGGCGTGGGAGTCCACAAAGTCATCGCACTGGTCATGCTCGCCGGATGCGGTTCGCCAATTGTGGGCGCCGAGTGCGCGGAAGGCTTCGTGCCCTGCGACAACGTGTGCGTAAGTCTGGAGAGCGACCGGCTCAACTGTGGCGCCTGCGGCACGATCTGCTCCGTCGAGCAACTCTGCATCCAAGGCAGCTGCGCCGTTCCACCGGACGCCGATATGGACGCGAGCGTCGACGGATCGATGGACATGCTCCTCGATCGTTTCGTCGACGGTAACAACTTCTTCGATGTCAATGACGGCGACCCGGACGGCGGCGGCGATGGGGGTGGCGACGGAGACGGCGGCGATGGGGGTGGCGACGGAGACGGCGGTGATGGGGGCGGCGACGGTGACGGGGGTGACGGGGGCGGCGACGGTGACGTCGATGGCGGACCACCCGTCTGCGCCTGCGACATCGGCGAGCAGTGCTGCTCCGACGTGTGCGTCCAGCCCGATCGCGATCCCGCCAACTGCGGCGGATGCGGCATTCGCTGCGGCGCCGCCGAGTTCTGCGCGGACTCGTCCTGCGAACCGATCTGTGCGGCTCCGCTCGAGCTTTGCGGCGACGTCTGCATCGACACCACCTCGGACCGTGACAACTGCGGCGGATGCGGCATTCGCTGCGCGAGCGGCATCTGTCAAGACAGCGCGTGCGCTTCCAGCTCCGAAGGTCACGTGATTTTGATCGGCCACGATTTTACCGTCGGCCGTACCGGACAGAACTTCCTGGCCGGAAACTCCGTCTTCATTCCCCTCGGCGACCAGGTGGAAGTGCTCGTTTACGAAGGCGATGCGACGCGTGCCGCGATCAACGGCGTGGACCGGGCCATCGATCAGGTCGCCGATCGACTCGGTCGCAGTTGGAGCCGCACCGTGACGGCCAACGTGGACGACGTGCCGCGCTTGCTGGGCGATGCGCAAGTGTTCCTCGTGTACGCGCAGCAGGGGGCCACCGATGACGCGCTGCAATCGGCCGGTGCGACCTGGGGAACGGCGTTCATGTCGTTCCTTCGCCGTGGCGGCGTCATCGTCGTCTTTGATGGCGACGGCGCAAACACCGGGACGTACCAGCTTCTCGGTGCCGCCGGACTCTTCGATGCCGGGCCCAAGGTCGATATCACGGGCCAAATCGTCACCGTGGTCGACCGAGGCGACATCATCGCGCGCAGCGTGCCCGCGTCCTACCTCGGCGAAGAAGACACCGTACACTTCATGTCAGCGCCGTCCGGAGCCGTCGTCGTCGAACACCCCGACGGGCCCGTCGTCATTCACGAAGTTCTCAGCCCGTAGTTAGGAGGGGCCGAGAATCGCTTCGACCGCGCCGGTTGCTTCGAGCGATTCGAAGGCGTGGTCGGCGGCGCTGAGTTCGTCGACGCCGAAGCTTCCCGTGGCGACGGCCACGCACTCGGCGCCGCTCGCATGCGCAGCTTCGATGTCCTTTGGCGTATCGCCGATCACGACCACGCGGACCTCGGCGCGCGCCATGCCCAAATGCTCAGCGCCGCGACGCGCGCCGTCCTCGACGAGCTGGGCGCGAACTTCGGCGCGTTCGCCGAAGCCGCCGAAGGGAAAACGGCGGTTCAGGTCGGCGGGCTCCAGCTTGCGGCGCGCCCCTGCTTCGACGTTGCCGGTCCCCAAGCCAAGGGCGCCGTGGCCTTCGCATGCGTCGAGGGTCTCGTATACACCGGGCATAACCCGGTAGTTGGGGGCGTCCAGAAGCTCCGCATCGAGGTGTGCAAGGTAGCGCTGAACGACCGAGGCCTCGAGTGACTCGCTGAACGCTCGACCGATGTTCTTGAACGCCGCCCGGAGGATCAGCCGATCGGTCATGCCGCCGAGACGAATGCCCTCGAGGGCTTCGGGCGCGTCCAGCACCTCCGCGAACGCGCGCACCATCGCCCGCCGTCCGGCGCCACCCGTTCGAATGAGGGTGCCATCGATGTCGAAGAGGAACACATTCGGCCGCGTCATCGCCGGACCGTAGTGCCGGAAGAGGTCTGGCGAAAGGCGGCGGTTGACGCTGGTGCGAGCGCGAACTACCTGACTCTGCTGGAGGAAACGCAATGGCTCGGTACCTTATTCTTTTGCTTGTGCTCTCACACGTCGGCTGCGGCGACGACGACGGCGGCGGCGACGCCAGCCCGATGGACGGCGCGATGGACGCGATGGCCGATCAGGCTGTTGTCGACGAGGGCATGCAGGACGAGGGAATGGAAGCGGCCCCCGAGGACGTGGCGATGGACGAGGCCATGCCTTGCGGCGACGAGTGCAACGCGGAATCCGTGAGTGTCGGCGCCAACTTCGCGTGCACCGTTCAGGTCAACGGCGAGGCCTTTTGCTGGGGTGGGAACCTCTTCGGTCAGCTTGGCGACGACCGCATGGTGCATGGAACGTGCGGCATGACGGGCACGGAGCGGCTCGATTGCTCGGACGTTCCACAGCAGGTGCGCTTGGACGCGGCGAGCGGCGTCGAGGCGAGCGGCATCGCCGCCTGCGGTTTGCTTGAGGCGGACGGCAACGTTCTGTGCTGGGGGCTTGCGGACACGCCCAACCTGGGTACGGACAGTCGAGAGCGACGCTTTCGGCCCCAGCCCTCGGGCTTTGAAAACGTCTCCCTTCTTCGCCGAGGCGGGCGGAACATCTGTGCCGTGGGCGCCGAGGGTGTGCTTTGCAACGGCGAAAACGACAGCGGCCAGGTCGGCGATGGGACCCGGGAGCAAGAGCGTCGTGAGCCCGTACTGGTCGCGGGCACGGCCGGCGCCTCGCTTCTCGAGGTCTCCCGGGGCGGCGAGTTCGCCTGCGCCCTCGTCGACGAAACGACCCTCTGCTGGGGCGACAACCGCGCGGGCCAGCTTGGAAACGGCATCGAAGTTCACGAAATGTGCGGCCTTGGCATCGACATCTACGACTGCTCCCCCGTGCCCGTCGAGGCCGAACTGACGGGTGTGGCCTCGGCCCTTGCGCTGGGCACAAACCACGCCTGCGCCCTCATCGGCACGGACGTGTTCTGCTGGGGCGCGAACAGCGCGGGTCAGCTTGGCCGAGGCGAGTTCACCGGTGTCGAAGCGGAACCGGCCCTCGTTCCCGGGGTCGCGGCGACGGCCATCGCGGCCGCGGCGAACACGACTTGCGCGCTCCTTACGGATGGCTCGATCCAGTGCTGGGGCGCCAACGATGAAGGTCAGCTGGGCGACGGCCTTGCCGTGGGCGACCACGAAACGTGCACGGTGGGCAGCGAAACGGTGGATTGCATTGCGAGCCCCGTGGCCGTGTCGGGTGAGCGCACCTACACGGCGCTCGGTCTTGGCGTCGATAACGGTTGTGCCGTCAGCGAGGGCGAGGTGTGGTGCTGGGGTTCGGGCGACCAGAACCAGCTTGGCCCGAACGGCCCCGACGGGCGCGCTCGAAGCACCGAGCCCGTGCTGGTGCCTCGGGAGCGCTAACGGCGGCAACCCAAAAGACCCGCCTTCGCAGATCGAGACGCGCCCGAAGTCCAGTTCCTTCGATCGGCCCTTGGGCGCTGCCAATTTGGGGGAGGTCGTGTCGAGCCGGCGCAGAACCCGTAACGCGGCGTCGCGAGTCGACGTGTTACCACGTGACCATGGGATGCAGTGCGGACGATGTGGGCGAGGCGAATCGGAACGGCCGCGTACGCTGCATGGCCCGAGCAAACCCTTTCGCGCCATCCATCAAGCGACTATCCTCCAGATCGATGACCCGCTTAGCCGCCCTTGGCCTCATGGTGCTGCTGCAAGCATGCCCTGGAGATATCGCGAACCAGGACCTCTTGCCGAGCCAGGTGGCCCAGGAGCCCTGTTCGATTGAGGGGTTCACCATCGAATCCTACTTTCGAGGGAACGGCATCATGGGCGATCGCCTCGAAGAGGGGTCGTGCGCCTTCGACGGCAACTGCCACAGCAGTAGCGCCGCTGCCTCCCAAGAGCACGGACTGGACCTCGAAGATACGGACGACATCTACGAGAGGCTCGCGGCGCGGACGTCCTTTCACGAGCCCTGCAACGAGCTTCGGCTCGTCGACCCCGAGCGCTTTCAGTTCAGCTTCCTCTACATCAAGCTCCTGGGCGGTCAGGGCGTCTGCGGCGAGCCGATGCCCGGTGGCGCGCTTGTTCCGCAGGACGAGCTCAACTGCGTGGCGAACTGGTTGATCAGCGGCGGCGTGGGCGTCGACGCTGGCGTTCCCGACGCCAACCAGCCGGACGCGGGCATGGCCGACGACATGGCGGTGGCCGACGACATGGCGATGGCCCCGGACATGGCGATGGCGGAGGACATGGCCATGCCCGACATGAGCATGCTCAACTGCGAAGAGGACCTTCAGGGAGACGAAACGTTCTGTGGCGAGCCGGACGGAATCGCCGGCGGATGCGGGTTCGTGATGCCCGGCGGACGCTGCACCGAGCACTGTGAATCGCTCGGTCTGACGTGCCGTTTCGTCGCCGACGATGACCCCGAGGCGGCCTGCCAGCCCCTTCCCGAGCAGGACCCGGGCTGCGCCGCGACCATGCGCATGGGTGAGTACTGCGCGTGCGGGCCCGCCTGATGAGCCGAAAGAACCCGGTGACTTCCATGCATGCTTCTCCGCCCCTCGGCCGCGTCTGGGCCACCCTCGGTGCACTTGCTGCGCTGCTGCTTGTCCCTAGCCTCGCCGACGCCCAATCGGTGGCCCTTGGCGACTTCCGCGGAAGTCGCGCGAACTCCGTTCGAAACTCCCTGGCCGATCGCCTCGAAAGCGCGGGCTTCGAGGTAGCGGACCTCGACGACACGGACGACGATGACGTGGAGGCCGTGCTTGAGGAGAGCGGCGCGGGCGCTGCCGTCACGGCGCGCGTGCGGCGTCGTGGTCGGCGCTTTCGCGCCACGGCCACCATCTACAACGGACTCGGTGAAGAGGTACAGCGCATCAACGCGTCGGCGCGCAGCACGGGTGCACTCGCCCGTCGGTTGGCGTCCGAGCTTGAAGGGCCCCTTCGGGAAACGTCCGGAGGGTCTTCGGCGGCCGTCGAAGAAGACGAGCCCGAGGCGCCGAGCGGCGGAGCTCGCCGCGTGGCCGTCGCTTCCTTTCGCGGTTCGTCCGGTTCGCGCGTTCGCAATCAGCTCATTCGGGCGCTGGGCGGTATGGAAGGCGTCGAGCTCGTGGAGATCGCGGAGCTTGAGGCCGCTGCGGAGGCCGCCGATGCGGACCTTAGCGAAGCCGACGGTCTCGTCAGCGCCGCCGCGCGCGTAAACGTGGCGGCGCTTGTCGAGGGCTCGACCCGGCGCCGAGGTCGACGCTTCAGCGCGTCGGTCACGGTACGCAATGCAGCCGACGGTGAATCGGTGGGCAACGCGAGCTTTCGCGGGCGAAGCGCGGCAACGCTTGCGCGCGCGGCCCGGCGTCAAGCAGCGGGGCGGCTTGAACCGCTCATCGCACAGACCAGCGCGCCGCCTCCCGTCGCGGCGGACGACGAGGATGACGACGACGAAGACGACGATGACGACGACGAAGACGAGGATGATGACGACGACGAGCCTCGGCGCGCAACCTTCACGGCAGCCCGCGACCTTCCAATCTCGATCGAGGTCGCCCTTTGGGGGTCCTTCTTCAGCCGCAACTTCTCCTACAACAACGACTTCTACGAGCGCCTTCGCGAGTACGACCTTCCCGGCGGACCGGCGATCGGCCTCGGTTTTCGCTGGTATCCCGCCGCACACTTCACCGGCGGAATCGCATCGTACTTTGGCCTCGACGTCGAGTACGAGCGCGCCTTTGGCATCACCTCCAAACGCAGCGACGGCACCGAGTTCGACACCACTTCGCAGTCGTTCTTCGTAGGCTTGCGAACCCGCTACCCCTTCGGCGGCACGCACGAGGTCTCCCTTTCAACGGGCTACGGCGGTCATCAGTTTGAGGTCGATACGCTCATTGCGGGCGCCGAAGCGACGGAGAACAACCAACCGTCCATTCCCGGCGTCGACTACCGTTTCATTCGACTCGGCTTGGAAGGGCGCTTCGCGTTTGGTGGCTTTCGAATCGGCGCAAACATCGCGTACAACATCATTGTAGACGCGGGTGGCATCGACGACACGGCTTGGTTCCCGGACGCAGACTTTGGCGGTCTCGACACCGGCGGAACGGTCGGATACGCCGTCGACATCGGAAGCGACGGGGCGTCCGTCGAGTTCTGGGGCGGCGTTCGCTATCGGCGCTACTGGTCCTCGACGAACCTCAACGGCGAGCAACAGGACGGCGTGCGCTTCTGGGCCGGCGGAACGCTCGACCGCTTTATCAACTACACACTCGGTCTGACCTGGCGGCGGTGAGCGCTGCTCTCTCGGAGGCGCTCGTCGCGGCCGTCGCGGCGGACGTGTCGCAGCGCATGGCGGAGAGCGCCGCGTACGCCCAGCTGGCCGTCGGCGCTTTCGTGGAAGAGCAGCCCGATGCAGCGCGCTTCTTGTCGGCCAAGCTACGGCATTTGGGCGATGCCGCGATCGAAGCGCTCTTTCACGCGGAAGTGTTGGCCGAGTGCTTGCGGCGCGCGCGCCAAACGCGGCTTCCCGCCCTTGGCTTCGCGGACTTGGACGCAAACGCCGAGACCCCGCTTACGACGCTGCGTAAACGTGCCGAACCGTTGGCGGATTACCTAGATGCAAACGTGGACCACGCGGACGCCCGCGACGCTATCGCCCTCGTCGCCGTAAGCCTACTCTAGACCCAATGCCGTTCACTTAGCGGCACCGTTCCGTCTTTTTCGAGTCTTTTTAGGGTAGTTACTCATCTTGATTTTGACGGCTCTCGGATAGCGCCGTTTGGAACGACGCGGTGGGAGTACAAAGTCGATGATTCGC
>JBCCRV010000214.1:0-10473 GCA_039201085.1 Myxococcota bacterium
CGCTGGCCAGGGCAAAGCCCGTGGTCTCCACCCCGGCGGCCCGCGCAAACGGAAGAAAGAAGCCCGTGAGAAAGAGGAGCGCGCCAACCGCGACAAAGCCGCGGCCGAGAGCCAAGCTGTGCGCCGGAAGCGCTTCGTGCTCATTTGGCGGCGCCACCGCCCGCGTGCGCTGAAGCTCCTCGAAGTCGACGAGCGGAATGTCGTGCTCCGGGCAGGTGCTGCGACCTTCGAAGGACTCGCCGCAGAACGGGCAAAAGAGGGGCGCAGACACCCTGAGGATCTAGCGTGCGGAAAAGGCAGGCGCATCTCGCTTCCCGCGATCGCCCGTTGTATGGTTTGACGGTGGCCGAGCTCGAAATCGATGCGATGAGCAAGCAGGATTTTGACACGATCACCTCGGTGCTCGACCGCTGGTGGGGTGGTCCGGCTGGCCAGCGTGCCGACCCGCCGTTCTTCTACGAGCTCGGCGCCGGCGCGTTGGTGGCCCGGCAGGATGGCCAAATTGCGGGCTTTCTGCTGGGGTTTGTCGCGCCCCTCGACCCGCCCATCGGCTACATCCACTTGGTCGGCATTCACCCCGACCAGCGCCGGCGTGCAGTCGGCAAGCGGCTCTACGAGCGCTTCATCGACAACTGCCACGCTCAGGGCATCACCCAGCTCAAAGCGATCTCCCCCGTTGGCGATGAGGGCGCCCTTCGCTTTCACGTCGCGCTCGGCTTTGAAGCCCAAGAGGTTTCGGACTACGCCGGTCCCGGTCGCGCCCGGGTGGTGTACACGCGATCGACGCGCTGACTCGCGCAAAAACCCTTAGAATCCCCTAGGAAACCGTCGAACGCTGCGGTTCGAGGGCGGGTGGGAACGCGGGCGCCGCCCGCGCCGAGGGGCGAATGCGTGCGCGATGCTGCAGATGCGGCTGGACCCCCTCGCTCGAGCCAGTATCATCGCGCGGCAGCCCGAACGCGCCCGAGCGCTCGCGCTGGCTACGAGGAACACCCATGAGCTACTCCGGAGCCGACACCGCCAAAGAGTCTCGCGAATCGCTGGGCAAAGCCCTGGCGGCCCTTCAGCAGGACGCGAACATTCCGCAGGACGTCATGGCCGTAGCGGAGAACATCGCACAGGCGGTCGGCGCCCTCTTCGAGGCGGAGAAAGCATCGAGCGAACCCGACGGCAAGGCATGCGTGAAGAAGGCGCTCGGCACACTGTCGCAAACGCTCGCCCTGCTGCAGGACGTTCGCGCGGACCACCAGGGCGTTCAACTTGCGACGGAAACGCTCGCGCAGGCGATGAGCGCTCTCTATCCGCTGACCACCCTTCCCTCTCGGCTGCCACCGGCCAACCCGGCGAGTGCCGCAGACACGGTTAAGGATTCGATTCCGGCGGCGCCCCGCGCCCCCGCCATTTCGAGCGCCGATCTGACCCCTCCGCCCGCGCCCGAAGGCATGGAGACACCGCAGGAGGTTGAAGCCAACATTGGCGCAAACACCGAGTCCAACTTCTACGTCGGCTTCAGCGGAGAAGTGTCGAAGGGCGGCGTGTTCCTCGCGACGTACGAGGTCCTTCCCCGCGGTGCGAAGGTGAACGCCCTCGTCACGTTGCCGGGCGGTTTCGACTTTCGCACCACGGGCTGGGTGCGCTTCGTGCGCGATCCCTTCGATCTGAACGCCGACTCGGAGCCGGGCATGGGCATTCAGTTCGACCAGCTGGACGGCCAGGCGCGAGAGCTGGTCATGCGCTTCATTCGCAAGCGCCCGCCGATGTTCTACGACGAGTAGGATTCACCCGGCTGGAACGATATCGGCGGGTGCCCCAAAACGCTGTCGCCGAACGCACATTCCCGTGAACGCCGCGCTGAGCGCTCTGCGCGAGCCTCAGTCCGCGTAGAACAGCGGCTCACGCGACTGCACGAACTCCTGAATCAACACCTTGTCGTCGGGCGTGAGGTTGATGAACTGCACGCCCATGCCCGGGAACGGACCGTCGTCGGAGAGGATCGGATCCCGGAGCCATCGAACGACGCCCGTTAGCTTGAACTCCGCACCGCCGGGCAGACCAAACTCCAGCTCCATCTCCGTGCCGATGGGCAAGAGCTCGTACGTCGCCACAAAGAGCCCACCTTCGGATACGTCTTCGGTGAAGCCCGTGTAGAAGTTGCTGTCGCTGTACACGCCAACCTCCACCGCAACGTTCACGCGCTCGGCGGTACGGCGGTTGGCGGGAAAGGCCGATTCGGGTGCATCGTTACGCTGAGAAGGGAGAGGCGGCGGTCCGCGACGAGCTTGTTCCATGCGAGTCCCCAACGACTGAACATTCGTGGACTTCACCCCCTTGGGGAAAATTCCCACCCACACCCGTCAAGGCCGGTAGGCTCGGGCCTATGGACCTGTACAGCGCTTCGCGACGCCTTGGAGCCCCTTTTCATCCCGGCGATGCGCTGCCGATCGGCGCCCGAGGATTTATCGGCGACGGCCAGACGGGCGCTCTGGTGCGCATCGACGGCGTGATCGACTGGCTATGCTTTCCACGCTTCGACTCACCGAGCGTGTTCGGCGCGATCCTCGACGAGGGTGCCGGCGCGATGGGCATCACGCCCGTCGCGCCCTTCACCGCGCGCCAGCGCTACGACCCGGAAACGAACGTGCTCGAGACGCTCTTCGAGGTGCCTCGCCATGGCGTCGTTCAGCTCACGGACTCGATGCCCTGGACCGGCGACCCACGCCTCGCCATCGCGGAAGTGCACCGGCGCATTCAGTGCGTCGAAGGCGAGGTCGAACTCAAACTCTTCTTCAATCCGCGCTTCGACTATGGGCGGGACGAGCCCACCTTCGAAAAGTCGGCCCACGGGGTGCTCGCGAAAGGAACGTCGGGGGAGCGCTTCGCCGCCGTCGCTTCGGGCGCACAATGGACACGAGGCGCACAGGGCATGGAGTCGACGGTCCGCATGCGCGCCGGCGAGATTCGCTGGATGATCGCGTCCTGGAACGCGGAGCGCGCCGAGCATGTCGACGCCTACCGTCCCTACGAACACCTGCGGCAGACGCGCGTGAAGTGGCGCGAGTGGGTCGCGGGTCTCGACTACGAAGGCCCCTGGCGACACCACGTCGTGCGTTCGGCACTCGTTCTAAAGCTGCTCCAGTACGCGCCCACGGGCGCGATGGTGGCCGCTCCGACAACGTCCTTGCCGGAGTGGCGCGGCGGCGTACGCAACTGGGACTACCGCTACGCGTGGATTCGCGACAGCGCGATGGCCATTCGAAGCGCCACGCTGCTCGGCGCTGTTCCCGAAGCGCGCGATTTTTTCCACTTCGTTCGGGACGCACTGACGCGCCGCTCCGAGCTGCAGATCATGTACGACCTCGACGGCAATGACGTGCCGACTGAGCAAGAGCTGACCCACCTCGCCGGCTTTGCGGGAAGCAAGCCCGTGCGCATCGGAAACGGCGCGCGCGACCAGATTCAGCACGACGTGCCGGGCGAGCTGTTGGAAGCCGCGTACGTGTACGAGCACTCCGGTGGCTCGCTCACGCTCCGCGGGTGGCGCGCCCTTCGCGCCGTCGTCGAGTCCGTCAGCCAGCGCTGGCACGAGCCGGACCACGGCATTTGGGAGCCGCGCGACGGCGTTCGCCACAACGTGCATTCAAAACTGATGAGCTGGTGCGCCCTACGCCGCGGCGCGGACGTGGCCGAGCTTTTCGGCGACGACGGAGCGCCATGGCGCGCCATTGCCGATCAGGTGCACGCGGACGTGTGCGAGCGGGGCGTTGTCGACGGGCGCTTCGTCGCCGCGTACGATCATACCCACGTCGATTCGGCCTTGCTGCTCCTTGGACTGCGCCACTTCGTATCGCCGACGGACCCACGCTTCATCGCCACCCGTCGGCGCATCGTCGACGAGCTCGGCGACGGTCCGTACCTGCACCGGTACCGCACGAGCGACGGAGTCGGCGGCGCCGAGGGCGCGTTCGTGCTCTGCGGCTTTTGGCTCGCCGAAGTGCTCGCGATGGCCGGTGAGTTGGACGAAGCGCAGCGCGTATTTATGGCGCACGCGGAAGCGTCCAACCACGTCGGTCTACTTGCGGAGGAGATCGATCCAAGCTCGGGCGAACTGCTCGGCAACTTCCCCCAGGCATTCAGTCATCTCGGGCTCATCAACGCGGCGGCGCGCATTCACATCGCCCTGCGCAGCGGCGATCCGAAGACGCGCTCGGCAACGGCGCTGATGTAGGGGAACGGGCGCGCGAGCAGGAGTAGGGGCTCGAGCCTCGGCGCTATTCGTTGCCGTCGTAGATCGGATCGCAGCTGGTCTCCCAGCCGCTCTTGTTTCCCCAGGACGCGTAGCTGAAGCATCCCATCAGAATCGGCGCGCTGAGGGTCGTCAGCGCCAGCAGCGCAATACCGAGGCGTCGTCGCCGGCGCACGGCCTTGGAACGAGAGGTGCAGTCCGTGTTCATCGGCCTGGGCAGAAGCAGCAATCGTTCCACGCGTAAAATAGGTGGTTCCTCGAGGTCTCATCCAAGCCGTCGTGGCGTACGGCTCACAGTGTGAAACGCAGGCACAGGTCGCGTCCATCACGCCGCTTCACCCGCGTATTGGGCTTCACCGATATCGAAGAATGCGCAAACGCCTTTTCGAAGAAGAGGTGCGAGCCGTGTCCGCGCCACACGCTCCAGAACTTCTGCCCGGAGAGACGCTCGAGCTCGCGCAAATCGTTCGGCGCCCCGCGTCAAATCCGGCCCCTTGCGCGGGGTCAATCCAGTGCGGGGACCTCGCCCGTCGGCGACGTCACGTTGGCGCTCAGGGCGATGACGAGCACCAAGAGTGCCCGGTAGATCACGTCCAGCTGGTCCACGTTCACATTGCCTTCGCTTTGCTCGAGGGCTTCGTGCACGTGGTGCTGGATATACGAAAGGATCGCGGGCTGACCCATCGCGAGCACGTCGTCGCTGTCGAGAATCTCCGTCGGATCGCCCTTTCGCAGCTCCTCGTCCACCGAAAGCATCTGGTCGGCCAGCTCGATCGCGTCCTCGGCGACGGGCTCGAGGCGGGTCGGGAAGGACTCCCGGAAGGCCAAGTACACGGTGATGGTGAGGAAGTAGCCGAGGCTCTGAACAAGTTCGTCGCCCGTTAGGGCGAGCTTCTCCGCCATGTAGAGGGCAAGGGCCTCTTGGCGGCGGTCCATATCCGCGTAGCCACGATCGAGCGTTTCCTGGAGCGCTTCGTCGTCGTCGTCGAGCGTGTTCTCCACGGCTTCGATCGCCGACGAGGAGACGACGGCGTAGGGCGGAATCGGTCGCAGCGCCGCTTTTCGAAGGAACACGTGACGACCCTACAGCACCCACTTCTGGCGTCCATCCCTTTCGGTACGGGCAAGGCTCTGGTTTGGCGCTATGGTTTGGGCGTGGTGCCCCGACCTCCCACACGACCCCCGTTGACGCGTTGCGTACCGCGCTCCGCGTTCGGTCTTCGCGTCGGGACCGTGCTTGCCTTTGCCTGGGTTGCCTTCGCACCCAGTCCCGTACGTGCGCAGTGCGACGACGACGATTTCGCCGTCCGCGCCTCGACCCCCGCATCCGGCGCGCGCGATGTGCCGATCAACGCATATCTCCGCATCGATTACCCGCGCTGCTACTTCTCACTGACGGGCCAGGACCCGATCACGAGCCTTGCCTTGGAAGATGAAAACGGGGTGCCCGTGGCCGGACGAATCACCCTGGGTGACGACCAAACGCTCTTCTTTCTGCCCGACTCGCCGCTGGCACCGAACACGAGCTACGCCTTTTTTGCCGGAGACTTCGAAGGCGGGTTTGAGGGCGCATTCACGACCACAGAGTCCGAAGATACGGAGCCGCCCCGCTTTGGCGAGATCGAACAGACGTCCTCCGCTCGCATCCCAGACCCAACGGACGAGGCACCCGAAGGCGGCTGGCGCGTGGACGTTTCCTTTCAGCCCGCCGTCGACGACGGCGCCGCCGGAAGCATCGAGTACCTGCTCTACCTGACGCGCGGCCCGACGGACCTGGAGGCGCCCGAGCTCCGCGCCCGGAGCCGCAACTTTGCGACGGGCGTGATCACCATGGCGTTCGTGCTCACGGACGAAGAAGCAAGCGATCCGATCTGCGTGGTCGTGCACGCTGTGGACGGGCTCGGACGCGTCGACGACGACCAGGAGCCGTTCTGCTTCGAACCGATTCAGGGCAGTTTCTTTGACGGATGTGCTGCCGGCGGGACGAGCGCGCCGATTTGGGTGGCGGCCTTCGCGCTGCTGCTGCGTCGGCGACGGCTCTGAGTACTGGTTGTTTCCCACGGTCCGCGCTACACCCAGCAAACCGTGTCGGATGAAGCGCCAATCGTATGGAGCGAAGCGATGGCTGCCGGCTTTCTGCTCGCCGAGCGCCTCGGCGACGGTGGACCAACGCTCACGGCCGTTCGGCCCGAACCAAAGGAACTCGCGGAACTCGCCGCGCTCCTTCGCCGTCGCCCGACGCGCGCCCAGCTCTCTGATTCATGCCGACGGGCCACCACGCTCCTTGCCGCCGCCCTTCCAACCGCAGAGAGGCGGCGTTTTGCCGCTGGCGCCGACTTGCCCGCGCCGCGAAGGGGCTACGCGCCGCCCGACGGCCTGCGCGAAACGCTCCTCGCTTGGCCGGCTTCGGAGGAAGGTCAGGGCCGATGGCGCGCCTGATTCGTCGCCGCGTCGAAGCGGCGGTGGTGGTTGACGCGAAGGACGAAGCGCGCGCGTTGATCGCGGAGGCTGAGGAACGCGCACAAGCGATCGAAGCGGCGGCAGAGGAGAGTGCGGAGCGCGTTCGAAGCGAAGCGCGGGCCGCCGGTGAAGAGCAAGGGCGTGCGCGAGCGGCCGCGGCGCTCGTAGAAGCTGAGCACGCACGAAGCGCCATGCTGGACGAAGCGGAAAGCGGCCTGGTGCAGCTCGCCATGGTCGCCGCCGAGCGGGTGCTCGGCGAAGTCCTCACTGAAGACCGCACGCGCATGAGCGCACGCATTCGGCACCTTCTGAGCGAGACGAAGGCATCGGGCAGCGTCCGCGTACACGTCGCCGATCCCTTCACGCTGACGGGTGTGGACGCGGCGGTGATCGAAGACCCAACGCTCGGTCCCGGTGACGCGATTGTCGAAGCCCGCGGAGCGCGTTTCGACGCCCGCCTGCACGTGCAGCTCGACGCGCTTCGACGTGCGATCGAAGACTCGGGCTCGTGAGCGAGTCACCGGAAAGCGCGGACGCCGACGCGTCCGAGTTGCCCGCCCCGAAGCGAGGTGTTGCGGCGTGGCGCCTTCCGATCGTGCTGTTCCTCTTGACGGTGATCTCGACGCTCTGGGTGGGCGCGCAGATGAACGGCGTCGAGGCTCCGGGCATCGCAGATCTCTGGCGCGGCTGGAACTTCTCCCTGCCGCTCATGGCCATTCTCCTAGCGCATGAAATGGGCCACTACGTCGCCGGGCGAATTCACGGCGTGGCCGTTTCGCCACCGCACTTCATCCCGCTGCCCTTTTCGCTTCTAGGCACGATGGGCGCCGTCATCTCGATGAGCGGCCGCATTCGCTCACGCGACGCGCTCCTCGACGTGGGTGCGTCCGGTCCAATCGCCGGAATGGTGCTCGCCTTGCCCTTGCTCATCTATGGCGTACACGAATCGCCCGTTGAGCCGCTCGACATGAGTCA
Source organism: Myxococcota bacterium (assembly GCA_039201085.1). Classification (GTDB taxonomy): domain Bacteria; phylum Myxococcota_A; class Polyangia; order Polyangiales; family Houyiibacteriaceae; genus JBCCRV01. The sequence continues at coordinate 7,679 of JBCCRV010000214.1, forward strand.
GCCTATCCTGCTTGAAGGTCATTCGTTGCTGTACGAAGCCGTGCTCTTCGCCCTCAAGGGGCCGTTCCCGCCCGGCCACGACATCACGCTCACGCCGACGGCCCTCGCGGCATGGGCTGGGCTCTTTGTCACCATGCTCAACCTTCTGCCCTTCGGTCAGCTCGACGGCGGTCACATCAGCTACGCGCTCGTCGGACCACGCCAGGATCGGATCAGCCGCCGGATGGTGCGCCTGCTGCCGCTTCTCGCCCTGGGCGTGAGCGCCTTCTATGGCCTGCGGAGCTACCTCGCGGGCGAGCACGCCAGCGTCATCGAAGGCAACGCGTATGCGGGCGTGCCGTGGCTTGTCTGGGGAGTCCTGCTCCTGCTGATGGCGCGCTATTCGGGCTACGAGCATCCGCCGACCGACGACGACACGCTCTCGCCCGGGCGCCGCGCAGTAGCCATCGGATGCGTCGTGCTCTTCGCGCTGCTCTTTATGCCGGCAATGCTGCGGAGCTTTGACGGCTCGCAATGACGCCGGCAATGCGAATGCCGTCGAGGGCTGCGCTCACGATGCCGCCGGCAAAACCCGCGCCTTCGCCCGCCGGGTAGAGCCCCGCAAGTGTGGGCGATTCCAAGCTCTCTGAATCGCGTTCGATGCGAAGGGGCGCGCTCGTGCGCGATTCGGTGGCGACGAGCACCGCATCGTTGGTGAGGTAGCGGGGCATGCGGCGCCCGAGGGAGCGAAGGCCGTCGCGCAGGGCCGCGGCAATGGTCAGGCCGCCCGCGTCGAGCACGGGCGCGATATCCGTCGCGAAGAGCCCAGGGCGGTAGCTTGTCACAGGCGCGTCTTGCGACGACTTGCCCGAGAGAAAATCCATCACGCGGGTCGCTGGCGCTCGCAGGGTGCCGCCCCCGGCTTCAAAGGCGGATTGCTCGATGGCGCGCTGCAGGGATACGCCGCCAAAGAGCCCGCCGTGGCCGGCGGCTTCCCACTGCTCCGGTGCTACGGTCGTCACGAAGCCCGAGTTCGCGAAGGGCGACGCCCGCTTCGTCAGGCTCATGCCGTTGACGACAAGGCCATCCGCCTCCGTCGCTGCCGGCACGATCCATCCGCCCGGACACATGCAGAAGGAAAAGACGGCGCCGTGCGAAACCTGCGTTTTCAGGCTGTAGTAGGCGGCGGGCAGCGCGGCATGGCCGGCAAACCTACCGTACTGCATCCGGTTGACCAGCCCCTGCGGGTGCTCGATGCGTACGCCGAGCGCAAAGGGCTTTGGCACCATTCGGGCGCCAGCGGTCTGAAGAAAGCGCCAAACGTCCCGCCCCGAGTGGCCCGTCGCCAGCACCACCCGCCGAGCCAAACGCTCATGCACCTGGTCGTCGCATTCGCTTCGCACGCCAACGACCTGGCCGCCCTCGACGAGGAGCTCTGTGACCTTCTCGCCGAAACAGAACTGCACGCCGCAGGCTTCGAGGCGCTCCCGCATCGCGGTAACGACCTTGGGAAGGAGATTGCTGCCAATGTGCGGGCGAGCGTCCGCCAGAATCTGCGTGGGCGCACCGTGGAGCGCGAGCACCTCGAGCACATCGCGCACGTTGCCTCGCTTGTTCGCGCGCGTGTAAAGCTTGCCATCGCTGTACGTGCCGGCGCCGCCTTCGCCGAAGCAGTAGTTGCTCTCCGTCGGCACGAACCCGCGACGAGTGAGCGAAGCCAGGTCGCGACGGCGCGGCTGCACCCGCTTGCCGCGTTCGATGACAACGCAGCGAACGCCGCGTCGCGCCAACTCGTATGCACAAAATAGCCCGGCGGGGCCGTCACCCACCACGATGACCTCCAGCGGACCGTCGAGCGTCACTGGGTGGGGAAGGCCCAGCTCCTGCGGCTCTCGCTCGCCGAGTTCGACCACGAGCTCAAAGCGGACCTTTCGGCCCCGCGCGTCGATCGCCTTGCGTACGATCTGGTACGGCGGAAGCTCACTTGCCGCGCACCCTTCCGCCTTCGCGAGGGCGACTGCGAAAGCCGCCTCATCGACCATCGCGTCGGGATGAAGACGGAGCTGGCGCGTCTGCGACATCGGCGCAGCGTACCAACCCGAGCCGTCCCGCGCCGCGACGACTACGTCATACCGTTCACACATGGGCGGACACACTCCTACCCCGAGCACGAGGCACCGCGCCTCACGCCTCAAGGGGCCAAGGAAAGTGCCGTTCGAACACTTCATGGCACGATCGAAACCCAGCCAGCGCCCCACTGCCCGGCCGGCCCATAAAACGGCCGCCCCCCAGACGAGCATGCTTCCCACGGTCCGACCGGGCAGCACCGCGCGCGTTGCTGCGGCGGACTTCGCCCCAGTGCCCGAGGCGCCCTCCGAACCGATCGCGACGCACACCGACGGCGGCTCGGGCGTTCGCCCCTCGGTCTTGCCGCCGCCGCGCGAGGGTCGCCGCAGTGCCTTTGAAGATGTGGACACCCGGCCGATTCGCTTGATCCCCCGCGGGCATCAACCGCACGAGACGACCGCCGTTTCGCCAAACGAGCACTCCCACACGCCTGCCGAACGGGTCGCCTAGCCCGGAAAAGTCACCAGCCGGCGCGATGATCGTGCAAGTCCTGGACTCGCGCTTTCGCGAAGAGCGACGAATACACACTGTATTTTAGCGATGAGCGGAAGTGTGATGTTCAGGAAACGTGCGAGGGCGCGTCGGATGGTGAATTTTCCGGGCTAGAGACCTGACCAGCATTGCCGCCCGGCGATTTTCGTCGACAGTGCGACGGATGGAGCGTCTGAATCCGCAGCGCCCCTATAAGC
>JBCCRV010000215.1:0-10471 GCA_039201085.1 Myxococcota bacterium
CCGAATCCGCAGCGCCCCTATAAGCATAGGGGTCCAGGTTTGGATGGCTGCAAGCGCCGTGCTGTCGTCGCAAAGCGACGACGCGGCAATGCTGGTCAGGTCTCTAGTCCTCAATCAAGCGAGGTTCGCTTGATTGAGGTCTAGCGTTTCTCATTAGGGCCCCTTCACAAGGGCCCCTCGTCACTCGAACTAGGTTCGAGATGACTTCACCCCAAACGTGCACGGCTCCGCCGTGCCTAGCCCACAAAGAAGCGGACCTTTCAAAAAGGTCGCTTGTTCGTGGTCTAGTGGCCCAAAGGGGTTGAGCCATTTCGCTCCGGCTCTGGGTGTCGAGTGACAGGTGCGTATGGGGAGTGAAGGGTGAAGTTGGAAGGGTGAGGGTGATGGGTTTGGTGATGCTGCGGATACGCGTCACGCGGCCCCCTTCACGCCCGCGCCCACCCTTCACGCTCGCTCCAACGCTTTCAATCCCATGAGCCACCAAGTGAATGGCATTGCAGCTGGCCCAAGGACGCAAGCCGCCCCAGGCATCACTGGAGCGGCTCGTGAACGGGCCGAACGGTTGTGATCAGTCGACCCCAAAGGCCCAGCCGACAAGCACGTTGGCGAAGAAGCCGCCGAGGCCTTGGCGAATCGGTTCGTGCACCACGCCCTGGCTTCCCAAAGCCACGCCGTCCGAGCCGAGGCTGGAATACACATTGGGCCAGAAGCGAATCACCGGGGCGATGTGCAGCCCCCGCCAAAGGAAGAGTCGGTACCCGAGCTCGAGGCCCAACGTCACCGTTCGATAGTCGAAGGCACCTTGGTCGTGGCGCACCTGCACGTCGTGAACCTTGAAGTCGACGAGTGCGTAGAGCTCGTCGACCAGCGTGAGGCCGATGCCGAAGCCTGTGCTCCACGGCATGCTGACCTGCATGCCGGCGTCGCGTTCGGCAGAGGTGAGCGTACTGTCCGGCAGGCGAAGGCCCGCCCCATGGGACGCCGTGACGATCAGACGCTTCCAGCGCACATCGACGGCGGCGTTCAGCCCCCGCAAAAGGGCCGGCTGGAGCAGGCCAAAATGAAAGGAAAGCTGAACGTTTTGCGGTTGATGAGCGCGCCGTGAAAACACATGGCTGAAGCCGCCCGTAGACGCAGGGCCATGGCCTCGCGTTTCAGAACCTTGGGCGGAGGTGGACGTCGCGGGGAAGGCTGAAGCCGCGAGGACGAGAGCGATGAGCAGGTGCCGAGTGGTCATGAACGCACCTTGGATCCCGCAGCACCACCCGGACCATGCATACATGCTATGCACACCCCGTGAGTCATCTTCGCCCCGGTGACGTTGAGCTGCTGAAAGCGCTCTATTCGGTGGGCTCGACGGCCGAAGGTGCGCGCGTACTCGGCGTCGAGCAGTCCACGGTGAGTCGGCGGCTCGCACGCGTCGAAGAGCGCTTCGGCCGAGACCTTTTTGTGCGCACAGCGAGCGGGCTGATCCCCACGCCTTTCGGCGAGCGGCTGCGTCCCTTGATCGGTGAAGCGCAGGGCGCGCTGGCTCGAGCGGACGCCCTCATCGAAGCTTCCCAAAGCGAGGTATCGGGCAGCGTTCGCCTAGCCCTTCCGGAGGCCTTTGCGCACCACATCGTGGTGCCACGCCTGGGGGAGCTGCAGCGCCAGCACCCACGGCTTGAGCTCGTGCTGGACGACGGCCCGGACCTGGTCGACCTGCAGCGGGCCGAAGCGCATATTGCCGTGCGCGTACCGCGCCCGCGCGCAGGTAACGTGGTGGTCAAACGCTACCTCACGGATACGCTCGCGCTCTACGGTGCGCCGGACTACGTACGCGCCCGCGCCTTTGAGGAGCTCACCCTTCTCGGCTGGGACGATCGACTGGACCACCTTGGCGAAGCGCGGCTGCTCACCCGCTACCCGCTGCGGCCGGATCTGCGTTTTTGCCGCATGACCACGATGCTGGCCGCCGCCATGAACGGACTCGGCGTGGCCCTCATCGGCAGCCTGATGGCGCGCGAGGTCGGCTTGGTGCGGGCTGATGCGCCCGTCGAGATGCCCGAAGGCGGGGCCGTGCTGTGGTTGGCTGCGCCGACCTCGCTTCGCGACACACCCGCGGTGGACGCGGTTTGGCGATTCCTCGAAGGCATTGCGGACGAAGCGCGCCGGTCCCTCCCGACGTAGCGCGTCGCGCTACTCGGCCGGCGAGTTCTGACGCCTTTGGCGGCGCGGCGGCGGCGTGTGGGGTCGAAAGTGCCGCGCCGGGTCGCGGGCCCAACCTCGCTGGCGCCACTCGAAATGGAGGTGCGGCGCCCAGGCAAAACCCGTCTGGCCGACGCGGGCGATGGCCTGGCCGCGCTCGACGAACGCGCCGGCGGCCACGAGCGTCTCCTGGCAGTGGGCGTAGAAGGTCGAATAGCCTTCACGGTGCAGGACCAACACGGCGTTGCCGTAGCCCGTGATGCGGTTGTCCGAGTACACGACGAGGCCGCCCCGCGCAGCGACGATCGTCGAGCCCTCCGGTGCGCCGATATCCACGCCCTTGTGTATCCGCGACCGCAGCGACCCCCGACGTACGCGTCCAAAGCCGCGACCGAGCCGTCCGTCGGGCACGGGAAAGGTCAGCCGAGGTGCGTCGTCGAGGTCCGCAACGACGTCCAACCATTCATCGAAGGGTCGGCGATGCATCAACCAGCGCGCCGTTTGGCGCCGGCCAAGGCCCAGGCGCTCGGCCCTGGCCTGCTCTTCTTCACTGCCTTCGGCAATGCGCCGATCGCCCTGGCAGTGGTCGATGTACCCGCCTTGCGTCCGGCAGCGACGCGGCATGCGCCGACGCCAGCGCGCCGGTCGCAAGGGGAATCGGTCCGCATCGACTTCGAACCAGCCGCGCGGCATGCGCTCCTCGAGCACGACCCGCGGAAGTTCGCCGGGCGCCGTCGACACCCGCCCATGGGGTTCACGGCTCGGCGCGGCAGCGTCATTCGGCGCCCCCCTGGGCGACGCCGTCGCCGCGGCGGCCCCTTCGGACGCCGGGTCACCGCCGCCCGTTCCCCGGGGCGCCTCGCGGGCGCCGATTTGGGCCCCGGCGTACACCGCGAGGAGCAACGCAGCGGCGAGGCCGAGCGAAGGCCCCGGCGCTCCAAACGACCGGCGTGCGCGAGGCGTTTGATTCACCACCTCCACCTCCACCCACGCCCACGCTGAGAGAACGCGTCGCATGATCCGTCCGAGTGCGCCGAACCCGCACCGACATCAGGGTCCAGGATTGGACGGCAGCAGACAGCGTTTCGCCGCGGCGTTGCCGCAACGTGGGGATCGTGAATCAAGGTCCGGGTACGCGGGCGCGTCAATCGCGAAAGTTCGTGAAGGAGAGCGGAAGGTCGACATCGCTCTCCTTTAGGAGCGCGATGGCTGCCTGAAGGTCGTCTCGTTTTTTGCCAGAGACACGCACCACATCGCCCTGAATCGACGCCTGTACCTTCATCTTGCTCTCCTTGATAAGCTTGACGATCTTCTTGGCGTTGTCCTTGTCGATGCCTTCTTTCAGCTTGATGAGCTGGCGAAAGTTGTTACCGCCGGCGGGCTGCGTGGTTTGGGGGTCGAGGCTTTTCAGCGACACGCCGCGCTTGATGAGCTTCGTTTCGAGCACGTCGCGAGCCGCATCGACTCGCGCTTCGGTGTTGGCGCGAATCACGATGCCTTCGTCGTTGCGTTCGATGCTCGCGTCCGAGCCCTTGAAATCGTAGCGCTGACCGATTTCACGGGAAGCTTGATCCAGGGCGTTGCGAAGTTCGTGCTGATCCAGCTTGTTGGCGGCGTCAAAGCTCGGCATGGCGCAAGGTTCGCCGCCCACAACGATGCGGTCAAGGTCCTGCGCCCCTGGTCAAGGGCGCCGCGATTGGCTATTTCGTCGAGGTGGGTCGGGGCGCGGACGCGGAATCGAAGGGAGAGAGCCGGTCGCCTTCCAACAACGCGGACCTCGGTCGACGCCTTCGCGCCCTTCGCCTCGAACGCGGCCTGGCCCAAGGCGAGGTCGCCCGACGCTTGGCGGTCTCGCCGGCCTACCTCTCGCTGATCGAGCAGGGCAAACGCGCCATGCAGCTTCCCCTGCTCTTTGCCGCGCTCGAGCTCTTTGGCGTTCCCGCCGAGGCTTTCATGGACAGCCTCGCACCGAAGGACGCGCCCTCCTTCGAGCGACTGCGCGCCGATCCCGTCATCGCGGGACTCGGCATCGACGACGCGGCGCTGAAGGACCTCGCGGGCCAGCCCGGCGCGTTGCGGGCCTTTGAGCAGCTCGTCGAGCGCCATCGCCAGGTGCGGGGCCGACTTGAGGGGCTGATGGGCTCGCTCGAAGGCGAGCGCCGTTCGGAGGATCAGCTTCGCTTCGACGTGCACCCGTTTGAAGAAATCGCGAGTTTTCTCGAGACGCACTCGAACTACTTTGCGTCACTCGAGCACCGAGCGGACGGGCTACGCGACGAAGCATCGCTCGGCGAGCACGCGTCGTCGCGTGAACTCGCGTCGGTGCTTTCGACGCACCTCGATGTGCGCGTCGTCGAGGACACGAGCGGCTCGGTGTTGCAGCGCTGGGACGGCCAGACGCTCACCCTTGGGCGCGGCGCCTCCGAAGGCCGGAGGCGCTTTCGCCTCGCGCGCGGTATCGCGTTGGCGCTCTTCGAACGCGAAGGACTGCACGAATCGCTGCTCGAAGGCCACGCCGGCGCGGCAAGCACGCTCATCAAGATTCATCTGGCCAACTATTTCGCCGGCGCGCTACTCCTGCCCTACGGCGCGTTCTTCGCCGCCGTGGAGGAGGCCCGCTACGATGTCGAGCTCGTCGCCACGCGCTTTTCCACGAGCTACGAGTCGGTTGCCCACCGGATCTGCACCCTTGGCGACCCAAAGCGCCGGGGCGTGCCCATGCACTTCGTGCGCGTCGATGCGGCGGGCAACATTACCAAGCGCTACGCGGGGGACCGCATTCCGCTCAGCCGCGACGACCGAAGCTGCCCGAAGCTTGCTGCGCACCTGGCGTTTCTCTCGCCCAACACGCTCACCAAACAGTACGTCGTCTATCCCGATGGGCGCTCCTACTTCACCTTCGCAAAGGTCGTGGGCGAACGGCGCGGCGGCAGCGTCGCGCGGGGCACGCTTTACTCTGTCGGCCTGGGCTGCCGCGCCGCCGACGCGCCGCGCCTCGCCTACGCGGACGACATGCCCTTCGCCGACCCCGAACGCATGGCGGTCCCCGTCGGTACGAGCTGCCGCCTTTGCGAGCGGAAGGACTGCCGCATGCGCAGCGCGCCGAGCTACCAGCACCGCTTTCGCATGGACGAATCGGTCATGCGCACCAACTTCTTTGCACCGGACGACGAAGGCGAACGCTAGTGCCGCTTCCTCAAAGAAATGAGCGAGGGGTGTGGACGATCGGCGCAGCGGTTGCGCTGCGCGCGAAGCAGGGCATGCCGAGCCTATTCAAGGAGTGACCAGCGCCTATTCGCTCAGCTGCGAGGACGCGTAATCGAGGAACGTCGTCCAGTCGCGCATTTCGATCGAGTGCCCTCCATCGCGCGTGAACCACGAGAGCGTTCCTTCAAACTCGGGCTCACTGTCCACGAGCATCAGGCCATCGCTTCCAAGGAGTTCCCACACCGGGTCCGCGAGCTCAGCGGCCCGTAGCGCACTCGGCGGGTCGGCGCGAAAATCGTCGGCGCCGTTTGAGCTCAGCAAGCTGCGCGGCGCCACCAAAGCGACGAGCTGATGTTGGTCGACGGGAAGGCGGCTGGGCGCGTCGCGAAAGCCCTGGAAGACGGGTGCAAACCAGTGCGGAAACACGAGGGCGATATCGCTCACGGTCTCGCCCGTACCGCCCCGCGTCAGACTCGCGCCCATCGTGCCCGACTGATGGGGCATCACGATGGCGACGCGCTCGTCGAGCGCCGCCGCCCAAAGGGCAGCCTTGCCCCGTCTGGAGTGGCCCGTGAGCGCGATCTGCGCTGAGTCGATTCGGCTGTCCGTTGCCAAGTAGCTAACGGCGTGACGAAGTCCCCACGCCCATTGGGCGAGCGCGCCCCAGCGCCGGTCTTCCGGCGCGTCCACCTCGAGCTCCGCCGACGCACCGCGATCGCTGGGTAGATCGGGCCGAACGTCGCTCTCATGAAAGGTCGCCAGGGTAAAACCACGCGCTACGATCGCGTCAACGGGCCACGATTCGTCGCGCAGGCCGACCGTTCCATCGGGCGTCCGTGAACCGCAGCCCGCAATGATGCGTGACGTCGTTTGGCGCACACGCGCGTCCGTGCTCACGGTTTGGTTGCCGCACTTATTGAGCGCCAGGATGACCGGCGTTGGTTCGCTTCCGGGGGGCCGAAAGAGCGCAAGATGAATCGTCAGCGGACCCACCGTGATGGCGACCTCCTCGTATTCGGCGCCGTCGACGTCCGATGCGCTCGTCAACACCTCCGAGGTGATCGCCATGACGTTCGGCGCCACGCCGTAGATGTATTGGCTGAACAGATCGATCAAACGCGTCCGTTCAGCCGGCCACGCCGCCGCGTCGATCGCGGTGCCGTCGGCAGCTTCCAGCACGGCGAACGGGTCCTCGACCTCCGGAAGCGCCGCCGGCGGTGGAAAGGGCGAGGTGGCCGCATCGACATCGCCCGCGTCTGGCATGGGCTCATCGCCCGCAAGATCGGTCGCCAGGTCCGCACCGAGCTCGGGCCCCACTTCGGAGACCGTCGAGCTGTCGTCGCCGCAGCCGGCCAACACGATCGCCATCATTCCAGCCAAGAGAATGCGCATGACGAGAGCCTAGCAATCGCCGATCGAAACAGCCGTTGAAATTCGCGAATCCGCCTCCGCATGCACGGCAAGCGCCCCTACGGAGCGCCACGCGCCCATTTGCCTACATCCGCCGCCTTCGCCGCCGTTGATTCTTCCGCGTGCGCCGTTTTACCCTCGGGCCCGGCCCATCGAATGACCGTTGCCTCTCCATCCATTTCCTCCGGTCTTGCCGCCGGCACCGTCGTTGGCGGCCGATTCGCAGTCGAATCCACGTCGTATAGCGACGCGCTCGGCGTCGTGCTTCGCAGCAAGGACCAAAAGACCAACAAGCCGATCGCGCTTCGCCTGATCTCTCCGGGGCTCGTCGACGGGGCGGCGATGAAGGTTCTCCGCTCTGAGTGCCGCACGGCGGCGGCCCTCTCCCATCGAAGCATCGTCACCACCTACGGCGTCGGCACCGCCGGTGGCCGCCCCTTCGTCGCCACCGAATGGGTCGAAGGCATCACGCTGCAGAAGGCGCTCGGCGCCCGAAAGAGCGGTGGGCCGATCGCCCTCGGCTCCGTGTTTCATGTGATCGAACAACTCTGCGCAGCGCTGACGGCCGCCCAGCCGAAGACCTGCCACGGCACCCTCCGTCCTTCCTGCGTGTGGCTCTTGCCCAACGGACGCGTCGAACTCGCCGACTTCGGCCTTGGCAAGGCCCTGCTGATGGGCCGCGGTCCGGCCGCCTTTGCCCGCGAGGATCAGCCGTGCTTTGCACCGGAAGTCAAAGCCGGCGCCGCGCCGACGGCGTCCGCGGACATCTTCGGCCTCGGCGCACTGCTCTACACGTTGCTGACGGGCCGGAGCCCGGGTGAGGGCTTCGTGCCGCCTTCGCAGGTACACCCGGGCGCCAGCGCCGACCTCGACGAAGTCCTGCTGACGTGCCTCGCGGCGGACCCAGCGGCGCGCCTCGCTTCGCCGGACGAAGTTCGCGCCGCCCTGCGCCCGCTACTTCAAGGGCCCGCGGAGCTGCACCGTGACTTCGGACTCGACGTCGCGCCGCCCTCGGCCGCCGCACCGGCGTCGCCGGCGGAGGAGGGCCTGGACGTGGACATCGATCTGGCCAGCGTTGCCCCGCCCGCGTCCACGAGCGCACCGGCCGTCGTAGCGCCGCCGGCGGCGGCCCTTCCCTTCGCAGCGCCCGGGCCGGCTCCGCGCTCGTCGCTGGTGCATGAAGCGCCCGACGCCCCAACGGACCTCGGCGCCGTCCTGAAGAAGATTACGGAGAACGACGCGCCGCGCTGGATGGTTGACAAAGACGGCCTCAGCCACGGCCCCTTCGACGGCCGCGAGCTCGTCGAGCTGATCGTGAAGGGCGAAGTTCTCGAGGAGCACGAGCTCTCCAACATGGACACGGGCGAACGCAAGAACGTGGGCGCTTGGGCCGAGTTCCGCGAGTTTGTTCAACAGCAAAAGATTCGCGCCCGAGAGGCCGCACGCTCGGCGGCCCTGGAGGAAGCCGAGCAATCCGAGAAACGCTCGGGCCTGACGAAGCTGATCGTGGGCGGCGCGCTGGTAGCGAGCTTGGTCATTGGGGTGACCATCTTTTTTGTGACCCGCGAAACGTCCGCGGACGAAGTCGTGGCCGACGCCGAGATGGGCGAGCTCTTCGAGCACGGCGAGATCGAAATCACGAGCACGGCGGACATCCTCCCCGATCCGCCTCGACGCCGCGGCCGCGGCCGCATGCGTGGCGGCGGCGGTATGGGTGGCGGCTTCGCCGGTTCGTACGAGGACGCAATGAACCGAGCCGTCGACATCGGCGACGCCACGATGGGCGGTGGCCAAGGTCGCCTTTCACCGGCCCAGGTCACGGGCGTGCTCAACCGACACGTGAACCGCATCTACCAGCGGTGCGTGGTGCCCGAAGCGCGTCGCGGCGGACGGCTCGGCAACGTGACCATCGATGTCGCCATCGCCGGAAGCGGCTCGGTGATGGGCGTCAGCGCACGCCAGGGTTCGGGTGCCTTCAAGTCCTGCGTTCGCGGCGCCGTACGCGGCGTTCGCTTTCCTTCCTTCGGCGCCCCCCGCATGGGCGCGCGATACAGCTTCGACGCGAGCCCATGAACGCGCGCCTTCTCCCCGTCCTTTTGCTGCTGGTCGGCTGCGAAACCGCCGTCGAGTCGGGCCTGAGCGAAGCCGCCGCCAACGACGTGATCGTCGCCCTGCACGAAGCGGAGATCGGCGCGCGTAAACGCGCCAGCGGTGAGGGTACGTTCGACGTGCTCGTGCCCGACGACGATGTGGGCTTGGCGCTTGGTCGATTGCGCACGGCGGGCCTACCACGCGAGCCCCAGTCTGGCTTTGAGGAGATCTTCGGCGAAGGCGGACTAGTGCCGACCGCGACCGAAGAGCGGGCGCGCTTTGTTTCGGCCCTTGGCGGTGAACTCGCCGCTTCGATCGAAACGCTCGATGGCGTGCTCGAGGCCCGCGTGCACATCGGAGTGCCCGACGAACGGCGCGTTTCGCTGGACGACGCCCGTCCGAGCGCTCGCGCGTCGGTGCTCGTGCGCCACCGCGCGGACCGGACGCCGCCCGAAGAGGCAGCGATCCGGGCCATCGTCGTCGGTGCCACGCCGAACCTGGCCAACGACGACGTCGCCATTGTGCTCTCAGCCGCCGCGCCGGCGAGCAACGAGGGCGGGACGCTCGCCAGCGTTGGACCCTTCAGCGTGGCGCGCGGGTCCGTGAACGGACTCAAATGGGCCCTGGGCGGCATGCTCGCCGTGAACGTGGCCCTTGCCTTCGCTTTGGTTTTTCTCATGAGTCGCAGACGTCGGCCCCTGGCCGACGCCGAATAAGAGACGCAAGAGCTGCGGCTACGCAGCGGGAGAGTGCACGATGTCCGCCGATTTCCTCGAAAACACCCGCCGCTACTTCGACGAGGCGGCCGCCACGCTCAAGATCCCCAACGACGTTGCCGTGCACCTGAAGACGCCGCGCCGCGAGGTTCGCGTCGAGCTCAACGTGCGCATGGACGACGGGTCGATCGGCACGTTCATCGGTTTTCGGGTGCAGCACGACAACGCCCGCGGCCCTTTCAAGGGCGGCCTTCGCTACCACCACCACGTGGACGCCGAGGAAGTCACGGCGCTGGCGACGCTGATGACGTGGAAGACCGCCATCGCCGGTGTGCCCTTCGGTGGCGCAAAGGGCGGCATCGCCGTCGACGCGCGCTCGCTCAGCGAGGCTGAAACGCAGCGACTTACGCGCCGGTTCATCGACGGCATCCACGACATCATCGGTGCGAACACGGACATTCCTGCGCCCGACATGAACACCAACGGCCAAACGATGGCGTGGATCTTCGACCAGTACACCAAGTACAACGGCTACCAGCCCGGTGTCGTCACCGGTAAGCCCGTCAGCCTGGGCGGAAGCGTGGGTCGGACGGCGGCCACGGGCCGCGGCGTGGTCTACGCAACCGAAGAGCTGCTCGCAGACTTGGGCGAGTCACTCGAAGGCAAGCGAGTCGCGATTCAAGGGTTCGGCAACGTCGGCACCTGGGCGGCCCGCGACTTCATCGAACGCGGCGCGAAGATCGTCGGCATCGCGGACGTAAGCGGCGGCTACGTCAACCCCGAGGGCATCGACATTGAGCGGGCCGTAGCGCATCAGCAGTCGGGCGACCGTACACTGACCGACTTCGACGGTGGCAACC
>JBCCRV010000216.1:0-10454 GCA_039201085.1 Myxococcota bacterium
GGACTGCAGCACTTCGAGCGCCGCGCCGGCATTGAGCGCGGCGTCGGCCGGACCCTTGGGCGACACGCTTCGGTAGCCGGCCTCCACCATCATGGGACGAAAGCGTTTGCCCCCCCGCATGGTCAGCGAGCGCACGCCGTCCAATAGCTCGATCGAGTCGGCGCTGATGTCCTTGGACTCTTCCGCCTTTTCCGCGAAATACGTCTCAAGGCATCCATCGACGGCGCCCTTGATGCGCGTCATCCAATCCTGAAGTTCGGCCATGGCGGCGGCCTAGCCTGGATTTGTCGCCATGCAATGCGCCAAGAATTTGGGGCTCCGGCGGCCTCGGCAAATCGCTAGGCGCCGACTTGAGCTCGTGGGGTGAAGCCTTCAGCATGCCGGCCATGGCCCACGACATCAGCGAGCGAAAAGCCGACCATCTCGACCTCTGCGCCACGGACGAGGTGGCGTATCGCCGGAAGACCACGCTCCTCGAGCAGGTCGGGCTGGTACACCAATCGCTGCCGGACCTCGACCTCGACGCCATCGACCTTTCGGTGACGCTGCTCGGCAAGCGTCTCTCAGCGCCGATCGTGATCGCTTCGATGACGGGCGGCCATGAGCGGGCTGCGGACCTGAACCGCACGCTCGCTTCGATCGCCGAGGAGCACGGCTACGCGATTGGCCTTGGCAGCCAGCGCGCGATGCTCAAGCGCCCCGACACGGCCCACACCTTTCACGTGCGCGACGAAGCGCCCACGGCCCTGCTCTTCGGCAATGTGGGCATCGTGCAGGCGCGCGACCTCGGCGTCGATGCGGTGCGCGGTCTGGTCGAAGCGGTCGGTGCCGACGCGCTTTGCCTGCACATGAACCCGGCCCAGGAGCTAATTCAGCCCGAAGGCGATCGGGACTTTCGCGGCGGCCGGGAAACGATGGCGAAGTTTGTCGACGCGATGCCCGTGCCGATCATCGGTAAGGAAACGGGCAACGGCATCAGCGCCGAAACGGCGATGGGCCTGCGTGAAGCGGGCGTTCGGGTCGTGGACACCAGCGGCGCCGGCGGCACGAGCTGGGTCGGCGTGGAAACGCTGCGAGCCGTGGGCGGTCAAAAGGCCCTGGGCGAGCTCCTCTGGGACTGGGGCGTGCCGACGGCCGCGTCGGTGATCAACGCCAGCCGAGAGGGACTCACGACCATTGCCACGGGCGGCATGCAGAACGGCCTCGATGCGGCGCGCGCCATCGCGCTCGGCGCCAGTGCGGCGGGCTTCGCGCGGGGCGTGTTCATGGCCCTTCAAGAAGGCGGTCGAGATGGCGCCGTGGCCTTCCTCAAGGGCGTCGAGCAGCAGCTCCGGGCCGTGATGCTGCTCTGCGGTGCGAAGGACATCGCCGCCCTTCAGGCCGTGCCCCGCATGTTGGGCCCCGACCTTCAGCGCTGGGCGGACCTCGGCGAAGAATCGCCGCCGAAGAAGGCACGCTTCCGCGCGGCCCGCACGTGATCGGTGGCGCTGGGTCGCTGAACCCCGTCACGGCGAACTTCGATGGGCTCGTGGGGCCCACCCACAACTATGCGGGGCTGAGCCACGGCAACGTGGCGTCGCTCGACCACGCGGGCCAAGAGAGCTCGCCACGGGCTGCCGTGCTGCAGGGGCTCGACAAGATGGCCGCCGTGAGCCGCCTGGGGCTGGTGCAAGGATTCCTGCCGCCCCTCGCGCGGCCGCGCCTCGACGTGCTTCACGGGCTCGGCTTCTCCGAAGACTCGGCGCAGCGCGACGCACCGGCGGCGCTGCTGGCGGCGTGTTTCAGTGCGTCGAGCATGTGGACGGCGAACGCCGCGACGGTGACGGCCAGCACGGATTCGCATGGGGGGTACGTTCAGCTCACGGCCGCGAACCTTTCGAGCAAGCTGCACCGCAGCCTGGAAGGGCCCGAGATGTCGGACCTTCTTCGTCGCGTGTTTCGTGGGTCCGCCTTCGTTCATCACGCGCCGCTGCTCGCGCCCCTTGCGGACGAGGGCGCGGCCAACCACACGCGCCTTCGCACCGATGCAGGCGGCCTCGACGTCTTTGCTTTTGGCCGTGATCTTTCGCCGAGCGGGGTGCGACCGAAGCGCTTTGCGGCACGTCAGGTGCGCGAGGCGAGCGAAGCGATCGCCCGGCGCCATGGCGTCAAGCGTGCGCTCTTTCTTCGGCAAGCGCCCGAAGCGATCGACGCCGGCGCATTTCACAACGACGTGGTGGCCGTAGGCGAAGGCGCGCGCTTTCTGACGCACGGCAACGCGTATGCGCCGGGCGAGCTCGAACGACTTGAGTCCCTCACCCCCGGCGTACGCATAGCCGCCGTCGGCCCGGAGCGCCTAAGCCTTGAAGACTGCGTAGCCACGTACCTTTTCAACAGCCAGCTCCTCGAGCAGGACGGACGCTACGTCCTCCTTGCGCCCATCGGCGTCCAGCGGCACGAAGGCGCGAAGGCTGTCGTCGAGGCTTGGCTCGCCGAGGGAACGATTCACGAAGTGGCGTACTTCGACCTTCATCAAAGCATGCGTAACGGCGGCGGCCCTGCGTGCCTGCGTTTGCGCGTTCCATTGGCGGACGGCGAAGTCGACGGCGCGCATCCGGGCTGTTTGTGGTCGGAGGCGCGCGACCTGCAGCTTCGCGCCTGGGCGCAGGCGCACTACCGCGAGCGGCTACGCCCCGAAGACCTGCGCGATCCCGCACTGGCGCGCGAGAGCCATGAAGCACTGGATGCACTCACGCAGCTCCTTGAGCTGGGCAGCGATTTCTACCCGTTCCAGCGCGTGCAGCAGGCTTCGAAGACGCGCTGACGGCGTGCGTTGCGCAGCCGGCTCCCGTTCCCGACCGGCGGTCGCACCCATGCCATGCCGGAAGCGTTGCCCTGGCTTCACTTCGAGTCTGCAGGCGCCGCTGCTCTCGTACCGATCAGGTACGGAAGGAGGCCGCTTCTAGCGCGCCCTTATCATAGCGCGTAGCGCGCTTCGCACGTGCGTCGTGGATGATTCACCTTCTTGGGCCGCGCGCGTGTTCAAACTGTGACCGTTCGATGCCCGTACGAACACGCAGGACGTTTCGACCGGCCTAGGTTCGTGCGCATGGAACTCATGTTGGTTTTGTTGCTGGTCGGCGGTCCAATGCTTTTGGTCGGTGGTCTAATTGGGCTTTGGCGGGGCGAGGCGAAGGTTCGCTCCGCGCTGGCCGCGACGCTCGGCTCGCTGTGGACGGCTCTTTTGGCGTACGTCTTCTTCTTTTGGACACCACCATCCAAGGGGCGCGTGCTCCGCGTGAACAACCGCGCGCAGCTTGCGGACCGCGCGATTGGCGATGGCTGGAACGGTTCGGCGCCAACGATCGAGACTGCGCAGCTCCGCCCGAGCGAGCGGGCGGTCCTTGGAGAGCTGTGGCACCTAAGCGCGCGCATGGAGCATGCGTCCGTCGCGGCCTTTGCAAAGCTCAGCCTGCGTCTGGTCGAGCTCGGCGCGCCGGCATCGCTCGTTCAGCGCGCCCACGCAGCAGCCCTCGATGAAGTGCGCCACGCCACGGCGTGTTTCGATGTCGCGGGTCAGCTCACCGGCAAGCGCTGGACCGCTGGGCCCCTGCGAGCGCTTTCGGGCGCGGTACGACCCCGACGCACGCGACAAGAAGCGCTCGACGCCCTTGCGGCGGGCAGTTTGCGTGACGGCGCCTTCGCCGAAGGCTTGGCGGCGCGTACGGCCGAGCGTGCATCGGCGTTCGCGTCCGACCCGGCGCTTGCTGCGCTTCTCAAGGTGATCAGCCAGGAGGAACGCGCCCACGCGGAGCTCGGATGGGACATCGTTTGCTGGTGCCTTCGTGAAGGCGCGAAGATCGGGGTGCTTGAAGCGGTGATGAGCGAGCTCGCGCAGGCGGACGGAGCGCTGCCGCCGATCGTCGGCGTTTCGGAAGCGGTGCTGAAAACGCACGGCGTCTTGCCTCAGCGCCTTCTCGGTCGCCTTCGGGCGCAAACGCTTCAGCACGCCGAAGCGCGCCTTGCGGAGCTCAGCTCGATGGCTGCGTAGCTCGACAACGGCGGGTGGTGACCCGTGCAGGCGATACCGACGAGCGCGGGTCGTCGTCCGTTTAGAACTCGGTCTGGATCAGCACGTCGCGGCGCATGCTCATGTTGGCGCGCATGCGGGAGCTCGTCATGCGGGGCCTGCGTTCGCTCGCGCGCTCTTCCACGTCCCCGTGGGGCGGATCTTCAGGCGTGCCCTCGTTGGCGCTGCCCTCATCGGGCGTTGCGTCCGTGTCCTCCGCGTTCGGGGCTTCATCGGCGGTATGAGCCTCGGCCGTGGTCCTAGTCTGGTCCTCGACGGGACGTGGGTCGGCTTCGCTCTCGCCGGGCTGTGTCGCGCCAGGCTGGGCTGCGCCGGGCTCGTCCGTTCCTTCGCCCTCGGCGTTTGCCTCCGCGCCCGTCGATGTGGGCTGCAGGGGCGCGAGGGGCGTGGCCGTGGGTTCCGGTTCCCGCAGGTTGAGCACGGCGACCACGGTCATTGCGATCGCCCCGAGGCCCATCGTCGCGAAGAGCGCATAGAGCCCCGCCCGGCGCGCGCGGCTCGGTGCCGGGGCCTGAGCCGGAACGGTGAAGTTTGCGCCGCTGTCCGCATGCACGACCGTCGGCGGCGCCGAGAGAGGCGGCACGGGCGCCGTAGGCACGGGCAGCGGCGCGACGGCCGTCGGGGCTGTCCCAACATGCTGCGGCCCCACGTCGATGGTGATGATGCTCTCTTCGATCGACACAGGTGCCGTGGCCGGCGGCGAAGGGGCGGCCCGTATGCCCGATGAAGACGTGTGCGGTGTGGGCGTAACAAGCGTGGGGTGCGCTTGCGTCGAGGCCTTCAGGGCCACGCCCCCGCGCGAGAGCAGCGGCTGGCTGGCTTCCCGCGTGAGCCGCTGCCGGGCGTCGCCCGAGGGCTGCTTCGGATAGCCAAGGGCCGAGCGAATCGATGGGTCCTCGTGGCCTTCGACTTCGCCTTCCATGGCCACGCCGACAAGGTCGGCGATTTCCGCTTGGCTGACGGCCAGGGCTTCGGGCACGGCCATCGCCAGGGCCTGGCGAAACTCCGCCGCCGTTTTGTAGCGGTCGGCGGGGTTCTTCGACAGCGCCTTGAGCACCACCGCATCCAAGGCCGGCGGAATGCCCGCCACGAGCGATCCCGGCGGCGGCGCTTTTGGGTCGCGCACGAGGTCGAGGAGAAGAATGTCGTTCTCCGCGTCGAAGAGCCGCTGAAGGGTGAGCGACTCCCAGAGCATCACGCCGAGGGCGTAGATGTCCGTTCGCCGATCGATGGCCTGCCCCATCGCCTGCTCCGGCGACATGTACCGAAACGTGCCCTTGAGCAGCGAACCCTGCGTGTGGTGAATGCGGCCGGCGGCCTTGGCGATGCCAAAGTCGATCAGCTTTACGTAGCCCTTGTACGCGATGAGCACGTTCTTTGGACTGATGTCGCGGTGCACCACCGCCAGATTTTCGCCAACTTCGTTGGTGAGCTCGTGGGCCGAATGAAGCCCGCCCGCAACCTGCATGGCGATCCATGCCGCCACGGCGGGCGTGGGCCTGCGCTCTTTGATGGCGAGGTTGCGCAGGAGCTGGGAAAAGGCCACGCCGGGCACGTACTCCATGACGAGAAAGTCCCGCCCGTCCGCGTGGCCGAGGTCGTGAACATGAACCACGTTCGGATGCTCGATCGAAGCGGAGATGCGCGCTTCGTCGAGAAACATGCGCGCGAACTCCTTGTCTTCCGAGAGGTGCTCGTGAACGACCTTGATCGCCACGTGCTTTTCGAAGCCGCCGGCGCGCTTGCGGCGACCCAAAAAGAGCGCCGCCATGCCGCCCGATTTCATCTTGGCGACGATGTCGTACCCGGCGATGGTGTCTCCAACGCGCACGGCGCCAGCCTAGCCCGGACGTACGGTCGATCACAAATGATGGCGTAAAGAGGTCCATCTTCGGCGCGGGTGGTACGCTAGGACCATGCGTGGCTTATGGATTCTGGTGCTCGCCAGCGCAGCATTGGCCTGCGGCGATGACACGGTAAGCGGCTGCCTTCGCCCGGACGATTGCAGCAGTGGCCAGGTGTGCGTAGCCGGCGAATGCCGGTCCAGTCGCGAGGCGGGAACCGTGGATCGGGGCGTCGACGGCTCCGTCGTGGACGACGCGTCCGCCGATGAGACGGGCGCCGAAGCGGGGCTGGAAATCGGCGTCGAGGCGGGCCCGGACGGTGCGGGATGCGGCTTGCCCTGCGAGCGCGAGAGCACGTGTGAAGCGGGCATTCTCGACTGCTCGGAGGATCCGCCGCGCTGCGTGCCCGACGGGCCCCAGCCCGAGGGCACGGTGTGTCGCGCGGCGGACGGTCCCTGCGACGTGGAAGACCGCTGCGACGGCACGAGCGTCGTCTGCCAGGACAGCGCCGCCGAGTTCGGTTCGGCCTGCGAGGTGTGCGAGGGCGGCGAGTGCGAAGCCGGATTCTGCGACTCGGGTACGTGCGAGCTCGGCTGCACCGCTGGCGTGCCATGCAACCCCACGCCCTGCACCACGGGCGTGGTGATGTGCAGTGCCGACGGCATGCCGTCTTGCGCGCCGATGGGCAACGTGGAGGACGGCACGTCCTGCGGCGCCGACACGGTCAGCGAAGGCGCCTGCGTATGGAGGGGCGGCACCTGCGGCGAAAGCGGCGCCCGTCCGATCACGACGACCCGGCTCCAATGCCAATCAGGCGCCTGCGCCCCCGTGGATTCGGTCGAGATGATCAATTGCACGCGCGATACGGACGGCACGGGCTGCGGCAGCGATACGTTCGGTGATTGGGGTGGGTGCAACTACGCGGACGCGTGCGATCAAGACGCGTCCGAATCCCGGACGGTGACGTCCCGCGTGTGCGGCGGGGGGAGCTGCGGAACCACCGAGCGCCAGGAAATGCGCGCCTGCACACGCAACACGGATGGAACGACCTGCGGCGCGCCGAGCGATCCCGCCTGGAGCCCGTGCAACTTCGGAACGATCTGCACCACCAGCGGCTCGCAGTCCCGAACGGTGGTGCTGCGTCGATGTGGCGGCGGCAGCTGCGGCAACGTGAATGACCCGCAAACCCGCACGTGCACCCGCGGGTCGCAGGCGGGCGTACGCTGCGGGGACGCGATCGTCGGTGGCTACGGGCCCTGCGGCGCGACCGGTCCCGTCAACAACAGCTGTTCGAGCGCCGGTCGGCAGAGCCGAACGACCCGCCAGCCGGTTTGCGGTTCGACGGGCTCGTGCAACGACGAAACGACGTCGAGCAGCTCTCGACCATGCTCCTACGACCCCACCGGCGACGCCTGCGTCTTCGAGCTCGCGCCCGGCGAGCCGGAAATCGGCATCTGCGATGGACCCGGAAACTGCGAACCTGCCTTTCTATGACGATGAAGAAACTTCTCGCCGCGCTTTTGCTGTGCGTGAGTACGTCTACGGCCCTCGCTCAGGATGAAGAGCGGGCCCGTGAACTCTTCGGCGAGGGCGTGGAAGCGCTGCAGAACGAAGAGTGGGAGCGTGCCCGTACGCTCTTCGAAGAGGCGTACGAGCTGGCGCCCCGAGCGTCCGTGCTTACAAATCTGGCGACGGCCCAGGCCCAGTCCGGTCAGCTAGTCGAGGCGCTCGCGTCCTACGAAACGTTGCTCGACGATCCGCCCGATCGGCGGACGCGGCGGCGCTTGCGGACCATCGTGCGCGAGCTTCGTCCGCGCATCCCTACGCTAACGGTTCGGGTCATCGGCGGCCGGCCGAGGGACGAGCTGCTCATCGACGGCGACGTCGTCGCGGCGGACGATCCGGTCACCGTGAACCCTGGATGGCGCCAGGTGGAAGTGCAGCGCGAAGGGGAAGTCGTGGCCGCAGCCCGCGTGCGGGTGGACGAAGGCGCGCAGGAAGAAGCGGAGCTTGAAGTACGCGTGCCGACCCCCGCCGAAGTCGCGGCGGCGCAGCCGATTGAGCGAATCGAAGCGCCGGACCCAATCGACGTTGCCGTGCGGGAGCCCGAAGAAGAAGAGGGCGGTTCGAAGACCTGGCTCTGGGTGACCTTGGCGGTCGTGGGCGCCGCCGCGGTGGGCGCAACCGTGGCCATCGTTGCCCTGAGCGGCGGGGGCGAAGATCGCTTTGTCGGCAACGTGGCTCCGGGCACGGCGGACGTGCGATGAGCGGTCATTGGCGCATCGTTTGGGCGGGCTGCTTTGCGGCCCTTTGCATGGCCGGCTGCGGCGATTCGTTGACGCAGGTCGTGCTTCAGATCGACTCGAACGCGAGCGTGGTGGACTTGGATACGGTGCAGATCGAAGTGCTGGGGCCGTCGGGCGATGAAGTGGTGAACACGCAGGTTCCGCTGACCGCGCCAGACTCGCCGGCGCTGCCGTTGACCTTTGGTCTGGTGCTCGACGAGTCCGCGCCGGGGGAGCAGCTCACCGTACGCGTATCGTCCAGCGGACCGGTCAACGTTGCGGCGTCGGCGCGGACCGAGTTCATTCGCGGCGAGAGCCTCACGCTCGATCTCTTCTTGGATCGCGGCTGCATCGATGTGGTGTGCCCAGAGATCGAGAGCTGCACCGCGGGCGAGTGCGCCAACAACCGCATCGATCCAGAAACGCTGTCTTCGCTCTAGGCCACCAACAAGCGACCTTTTTCAAAGGTCCGCTCACGCTTCACCCCTCACGCTTCACCGCTGTGAGACGCTTCGCCGCGAGCGCGGCTTTGACGATCGCCCTGGCCTGGGCGGCCGCCACACGCTAAGTCCCGCCCATGGCGCGATTCATCGACGAGCTCAAGCGTTCCCACCACTGCGGCGAGCTGCGTCTCGACGACGCCGGCAAGGAGGTCATCCTCTTTGGCTGGGTCGACGGACGGCGCGATCTCGGCGGCTGCATCTTCATCGACCTTCGGGACCGCGGCGGCATCACGCAGGTGGTCTTCGATCCCAACGAGGTCGCGGAGCCCTTCGCCGCCGCCGAACGTGCGCGGACCGAGTGGGTCATCGCCGTGCGCGGCGTCGTGCGGGACCGCGGCCAGAAGGACGATGGATCAAGCCTTCGCAACAAGAACATGGCGACGGGCGACATTGAAATCCTCGCCCACGAAATGCACGTCTTCAACGAAGCGCGTACGCCGCCTTTCCTCATCGAGGACGACGTCGACACGAACGAAGAGAAGCGCCTCGAGCATCGCTACCTCGATCTCCGCCGGCCCCAGCTGCAGAAGAACATCATGCGCCGCTCGCGCATGAACGGCGCCGTGCGCAACTACCTTCATCAGGAAGGCTTTCTCGAGGTGGAAACGCCCTTCTTGGTCAAGTACACGCCCGGCGGCGCGCGGAACTTCCTCGTGCCGGCGCGCCTCTATCCCGGTAGCTTCTACGCACTTGCGGAAAGTCCGCAGCTCTTCAAGCAGCTGCTCATGGTCGGCGGCTACGACAAGTACTTCCAGATCGTGCGCTGCTTTCGCGATGAAGCGCTGCGCGTCGACCGCCAGCCGGAGTTCACCCAGATCGACATCGAGATGTCTTTCATCAACCAGGACGATCTCTTCACGATGGTTGAGGGGCTCATCGTGGCCCTGTGGAAGGAAGCGCTCGGCGTCGATCTGACGACCCGTTATGCCGGCGGCAAGTTTCCCCGGCTGCCCTTTCACGAGTCGATGCGCCGCTTCGGCAACGACAAGCCGGACATGCGCTTTGGCCTTGAGCACACCGATCT
Source organism: Myxococcota bacterium (assembly GCA_039201085.1). GTDB lineage: Bacteria > Myxococcota_A > Polyangia > Polyangiales > Houyiibacteriaceae > JBCCRV01. The sequence continues at coordinate 9,726 of JBCCRV010000216.1, forward strand.
GACGGAGCTCGTCGTGCAGCACGGCGGCGGCGGCGTGCCGCTGCTCGCGGCGATTGCTGACAAGTTTAATGACGGCACCTACCGCAAGGAGCTGCCGGCAGAGATCATAAAGGCCATGGTCGTGCCCGCAGCCCATCCGATGAGCCGCAAGCAGGTCGACAACCTCGAGAAGCTCACGAAGCAGATGGGCAGCAAGGGACTCGCCCGCGCCAAGGTGCAGGCCGACGGAAGCTGGACCCAAAGCGCCTTTGCCAAGACGATCAGCGACGACTTCCGCGTGGCGATCAACGACGCCGTCGGCGCGGGAGAGGGCGACCTGATCCTCATGCAGTTTGGTCCGGAGGCGAAGGTGCAGACGGTGATGGCCAACCTGCGCCTGCACCTTGGCAAGCAGCTCGGGCTGATTCCCGAAGTCGGCACCGCCGGCAAGGGCGATGCGAGCGACTGGAACCTGCTCTGGGTGATCGATCCGCCGCTCTTCGAGCCGAACGACGACGGCACCTGGGCCGCTGCGCACCACGTGTTCACCCGGCCCCACGACGGTGACGTCGACAAGATCACCGCCGACCCCGGCATGGTGCACTGCTACCGCTACGACATCGTGCTCAACGGCTTCGAAATCGGCGGCGGTTCGATCCGCATTCACGACCCCGCCGTGCAGGCGAAGGTCTTCGAAACGATCGGCCTCGACGAAGCCGAAGGCCGGGAGAAGTTCGGCTTCCTGCTCGA
>JBCCRV010000217.1:0-10403 GCA_039201085.1 Myxococcota bacterium
AGGAATACCCAGAGTACGTCCTCCGCGGTCTTCAGCCGGACGATCTCGAGCATCTTTTCTCCCTGCTCTCCGCGGGGGAATGCGTCGCGCTCATCGCGTTTAAAACCACTCACTGGCGGAGTGAGTATCGCGCAGACCGCATCGAAACGCTGCTACACCTGCACGGCACGGCAGCGATCAACCCTCTGGTCGTGTGGATTAAGCGATGCGTCGATCACCTGGCCAAGGGCGACCCATACTCCGGAGTCGAAGGCCCGCTGATGTACGCGATCGAGTTCCTGGCGTGCGTCGCGGACTCGCCGCCGCTCGCCGCCGCGTACGTCGATTTGCTCACGCGCCTCGACAAGCGAAAGTTCTCGAAGGACCGGGATCCGAAGGTGGCCGCCCACCAACGGCTGCTTGCCATGCCGCACGCGGCCTTGCCGCTCATCAAACGATCCCGCGCAAAGTGGGCGCAACGATTGCTCAAGAACCTCGAGCGACTCACCGGCCAAGCCGAGCGGGTCGAAGATGCGCCCCTCGAATCGGTGCCGACGGAGCTTCGGTCTGCGGCGTTCAAGAAGGCGCCGGAGTTCTGGAACCCCAGCCTCTTGCCGCAAGTCCGCCTGCACGAAGGAAAGGCCCTGCCGTCCGCTGCCGTGGAGGCGCTGGGCAAGGCCCTCGCATCGTCGGACGGTCCGGCCCTAGAGGCGGCTGCAAGTGCGTGCACGGCGGACTCGCTCGCGCGCTTCGTCTGGGAGCTCTTCCTTGCTTGGAATACGGCAGGCGGACCCAACAAGCAGAAGTGGGCGATGATGGCCGTCGGCCGCTTTGGCGACGACGAGTGCGCCCGCGAGCTCACGCCCTTTATTCGTCGTTGGCCCGGCGAGTCCCAGCACAAACGCGCCGTGAACGGCCTCGACGTTCTTGCTGAGATCGGATCGGACACGGCGATGATGTGCCTCAACGGCGTTGCCCAGAAGATCAAATACAAGGGACTGCAGCGCCAAGCGCGCGCCCGCATGGACGACATCGCCAAACGCCGAGGCCTGACGAAGGAAGAACTGGAAGACCGCCTCGTTCCCGACCTTGGCCTCGAAGACGACGGTTCGCTCGAGCTCGACTTTGGTCCGCGCAGCTTTCGCGTCGGCTTCGACGAAACCCTCACCCCCTACGTGGTGGACGCAAAGGGCAAGCGCCGAAAGTCCCTTCCGAAGGCCGCCAAGGCGGATGATTCGGCCCTCGCCGAAGAAGCCACCGCGCGTTTCAAGGGCATGAAAAAAGACGTTCGCGCCCTCGCGAAGATCGAGATTGGACGGCTTGAACGCGCGATGGGCCGCCGCTCCTGGAGCGCCGCCGACTTCGAGGTCTTTCTCGTCGACCACCCGCTCATGATTCACCTCACGCGCCGTCTCGTTTGGACGGCGCGCGATGCGGTGGGCGTCGCGCATACGTTTCGCGTCGCCGAGGATCGAACGTACGCGACGATCGATGACGACCCCTTCGAGCTCGGCGAAGATTCCGTCGTGAGCTTGACGCACCGCCTCGAACTCACGGACGACGACGTTGCACGCTGGAGCACCGTCTTTCGCGACTACGAACTTCAGGCGCCCTTCTCCCAGCTCGACCGCGAGATCTTCCGTTTGGCTGAAGGCGACTACACCGACCATGCGATCACCCGGTTTGAAGGGCGCGTGGTTGAAACATCTCAGGTACGCGGCCTTCAAAGCCGGGGGTGGCGCCATGGCGAGCCGCAGGACGCCGGAGTGTTTCATGCCATGGGCAAACCGCTCAGGGGCGAGGAGCACGCGTGGCTTTCCTTCGCAAACGGCATCGGTATTCAGGCCGGCTACGACGAGGCAACGCAAACCCTTGGCGTCATCGAGTTCTCCGTCGTGGAGCCCTGGGGGTGGTCGTCCCAGCCCACTTCCGGGGCACGGGCCATCGCTGACGTGGATGCCGTGACGATCAGCGAAGTGCTGCGCGACGTGGAAAGCCTTCGGGGTCCGAAGGACGAACACTAGCGCTATGGCTTGATGTCGGATGGGAAGCCGCTGCCCGACCGTCGACCCGTGAAATGGGAGGGCGATGCTGCCGAGTTGAGGCGCCGAACTCCATCTTTTTTGGTAAAAACGTGCATGGCGTCGCCCTTCTTCAGGCTGCTTCGATGGCTGGGACCCTGGGCCGACATGGGACGTGCCCCGCGCGACATGCGCCGTCGCGAGCTCACCGTTCGGCACGGCGCTCGCTCCTTCGCTGCCTGGCGCTACACGCCAAGGAGCGTGAGCGGCGCCATGCTGCTCGTTCCGGGGCTGCACTTCCTTGGGCCTGCGGACCCGCGCCTCGACCGCTTTTGTCGGGTGCTCGCGCATGCCGGCATGGACGTGCTCTGCCCGTTCTTGCCTGACCACACCCAGCTGCTCGTCGGGGAGAACGCGGGCGCGGACAGCATCGCCGCGTACGATCGCTTGGCCGCCGAGAGTGGCGTGAAACACCCGGGCGTCTTCAGCATCTCCTTTGGAAGCCGCCCGGCCCTTGAGGTCGCGGCATGCCGCGACGTCGGCGGGTTGATGCTCTTCGGCGGCTGCGCCGACTGGACCGAGGCCGTGCGTTTTTCACTCACGGGCGCACCAGGACGCCGGCACGACCCGCTCAACCGGCCCATCGTCTTTCTTCACCTGCTACCGCACTTCTCCGGATTCACAGACGCAGCGCGCACACGCATCGCTGCGGCCCTTCGTCGCCAAATGCGCCTCACGTGGGGACGGATGGAACTGAAGGAAAACGACCGCGCGCGCCCGTTCGCCGAACGCGTGGTCGCCGAACTGACAAACGCGCGCGAACGTGAGCTCTTCATGCATGCGACGGGCTTTCTTCCGGGCGGCGACGAGCGCGCGCTGGAGGCGCTGGAAACATGCCGCGACGCGTTTGCGTTTCTGGCGCCCGAACGGTGGGCCGCCAAGGTGAAGACCGGGCTTCGAACCGTCGCCCATGGCCGCTCGGACGATGTGATTCCCGTCGAGCACGCGCCGCGGCTCGCTGCGATGCTCAACGCGCCCTGCCTGGTCTCCGGCGCTTACGAGCACGCCGGGCGCGGTGGTGCGGCGGATTTTCTCACCGACGCGAAAATCAGCCTCGAAACGTTGCGCAGAATGGCCCGCACCGGCTGCACGAGCCTGCCATCGGGATCATACTGATCGTTTGATCAGAACCAAGCGACGCAGCGCCAATTTTTCGAACAATTTCGCGTGATCGCGCGCCATCTTGTCGCAGCGCTTGCGTTTTCGATCGGACTTCGCTGGTCGAATGACCCCACTTTTCTTCGCGATCCGCTTGCACAACGCGAATTTTTGTGGCGGCGCCAACCTGGCCGCTCCCTTGCATGACAAATCGTCGAGGCGGGTGCATCGCCCAAGGGTTGGCCCAGCATGCGGGTCCACCTTGGGCAGGAAAGGCGGCGGAGTTGGCAGCGAAGACGAAACGAACGAGGCAGCAGGACACACTGGAAGTGCTGAAGGAAAAGGGCGTGGCGCGAGGCTACGTCACCTTCGACGAGGCCTCGACGGCCCTCGCCGAAACCGATTGTTCGCCCGCAGCGATTCAGAAGCTTTTGCGCCGTCTCGAGCACGAGGAAGTTCGCGTCGTGGAACGCGCACCTCGTGAGCGTCGAGCGCGTTCGGAAGCGCCCAAGTCGAAGGGCGCCGCCGAGACGATTCAGTCGTACCTCGATTGGATCGGTTCGGTCAGCCTGCTCACCCGTGAAGGCGAAGTAGAGCTCGCACGCCAGATCGAAGAAGGCCGCAACCGCATGTGGGCGCTGGTCGTCAAAACGAAGTTTAAGGGCAACCGCACCGCCGCACTGGAAGCGCTCATCGCCGAAGGCGAGCTTCGCCCGCAGGACGCCGTGCTCGATGCCGCCTTCGTGGCGATTCGCGCAGACCTCGAGCGCTGGGTGGAGCTGCTCGCGTCCCGCCGTAGAAACGATCGCACGCAGGCCGAGCGTGAGGCCGGTCGAACGGCGAAGCGCATTCGCGAAGTGCGCGACGAACTCATCCTCGCCGACACGGGCGTCGAGCGCGCCAAGGCCGAGATGGTCGAGGCAAACCTGCGTCTCGTGGTGTCGACGGCCAAGAAGTACCTGAAGCGCGGGCTGCCGCTCCTGGACCTCATCCAGGAAGGCAACATGGGCCTGATGCGCGCCATCGATAAGTTCGACTACCGCCGGGGCTACAAGCTTTCGACGTACGCGTCGTGGTGGATTCGCCAGTCGATGGCGCGGGCCGCAACGGACCAGGGCCGCACGATCCGTGTGCCCGTGCATGCGCACGAGCTGCTGACGAAGATGATGGGCACCAGCCGCCAGCTCACGGCGAGCCTCGGTCGCGACGCCACACCGGCGGAAATCGCCATGGCGATGAAGCTGCCCGTCGACAAGGTGCGTTCGCTTCTTTCGATCGCGCGCGACACGGTGTCGCTTGAGACGCCCGTCGGCAGCGACGGCTCGAGCGAGCTTCGCGACCTGATCGCGGACGAGGGCGCCGACTCGCCGATGGACAACCTCATCGACGACGACCTGAGCACGACCGTGCTCAGTGCGCTGGAAACGCTCAGCGAGCGCGAGCAGCAAATCCTGCGCATGCGCTTCGGCATTGGCGACCAGGAAGCGCACACGCTCGCCGAGATCGGCCGCGAGTTCGGTCTCAGCCGCGAGCGCATTCGTCAGCTTCAGGCCCTTGCGCTTCGCAAGCTGCGCATGGCGTCGCAGGCGGATTCACTCAAGGCCTTCGTCGCCTGAGCGCTTCCGTAGCCTGAACGAGTAAAAGGCCGCCCAATGGGCGGCCTTTTACGTGGGGAGCGTAGAACGCCTCAAGCACAACGGGGCTCGGCTGGACACGCGAAGTCCGGCATCGGCGGCGCCGCGTCGTCCATCTCCGCCGGGCGTTCGCTGCCGGCGTCCGTCGCGGCATCGACGCCGACGCGCGCCGTTGAATCATCCCCACAGCCGCCGAGCACGAACGCAGCAGCGAGCCGCGCTTCATCCGAGCCTCCGCGTCATGTCCGCGAACATGGCGTCCGCCGCTTCGCGAAACGCCGGCACGGCGGAATCGGGAAGCAGGTCCGTGGTCCAGGTCACTCGGCACCCTTCGTCCAGCGCCTCCACAACAATGGATGCCGCGTGTTCTTCAATCGGGAACGGGGACTCGTGAATTCGGTAGGCGAGGCGCCGCGCCTCCGAATCGACGCTCAGGATCGTCTCTCGAAGCTCCCCACCGCCTGCCAGCGTGCACAAGCGTGTAGTCCCGTCCATTCGGCTTTCTTCCACCATCCCGGTGAGGGCGGGAACGTTGCCGACGTCCGAGACGATCTCCCAGACCTTGTCCGCGGACGTCGTCAGTTCAGCGACTTTCACTACCGTTGCCATGTTTTTTCTCCGTTTCTGCACACGCAACTGCGGCGCCCAGCGAATCTACGAAGGGTCCATATAAGCAACAACGCACATTCTTGCTTCTACGGTTTGCACATGCGCGCATTCGATGCGACGCTTCCTGCGTGGAGTGGTCGAACCTGCAGTCCCTCGGCGCCCTGAAGCGCACGGGCTCGCTCAAGCGCGCCGCAGCGGAGCTACGCGTGAACTACACGACCGTCGCGCGGCACATTCGGCAGCTGGAAGCGGACCTTGGATGCTCGCTCGTCGAACTTGTTGGCGGACGACTGCAGCTAACCCCAGCCGGTCGGCGGGCGAGCGAAGTCTCGGAACGCATACGGGCCGATGCGCTGGCGCTCGAACGGGAGCTGGACGGCCGTGATGCAGAGCTCTCGGGCATGATTCGAGTCGGCCTGCTGGACCTGTTTGTCGAGGAGCATTCCCGCGCCATCGCCGACTTCAGCGCCACCTACCCGGAAGTGCAGGTGGTGCTGCGTTCGTCGGGCTCGCATCTCCACAGCCTCGTCAATCGGGAAGTCGACGTGGTCATTCGAGTGGCGCGTGAGCCGCGCGAAACCCTCATCGGACGGCGGCTGCGCACGCTGCGCTATGCGGTGTTCGCCGCCGACTCGATCCCCGAAACCGAATTCTCGGAGCTGCCGTGGGTCGGTTGGGACCCTTCCGTGGGCGCGAGCCAAAGCGAGGCTTGGCTCGAGGAGCATGCGCCCCCGTCCAACGTCCGCGCACGCGTCGACTCGGTGACGGCCATGTTCCGCCTTGTCGAAGCCGGCGTTGGCGCGGCGATCCTGCCCGTCGCGTACGCCGCGCGTCGGCCCCTGCTCAGCCAACGCGGGGATACGCTCGACGGCTTTGAAACGTCGGTCTGGATGCTCACCCATCGCGACCTCGCTCAACTCGAACGGATCCGTCGCTTCATGGCGCACGTCGCGGACGCCGTGTCGGAACCTCGCGATCGAGCCTAGAGCTCCTCTTTCCCGTGGCCAGGTTGTTGCTGACGCGTGAGCTGGCAGGAACATGGCCGCGGCGATTTTTTGGGATGAGCTCTGAGCTCCTCTCTCCCGTGGCGTTTGCTAAGTGGGCGTTCGAGGCGCTCGAAAGCTTCCCAGCAGGGCGCTCAAGCCATCCCGGAGGGCGGGCTTACAACCTTCCGTGGCTTTGCCGAGCTCGTAGCGGCCGAGCGCCTTGCCTCCGCGTTCTTCGACGAACACGCATGCGGTGCTGCCGCCTTCCGTTTCGAGCTGCAGCGACACGCCGGCGTCCGTGGCCTGAACGCCGCTCCATTGAAGCGCTCCGAAGGGCGCGTGGCCGCGAAGGCGCTGAAGGCGACGCTCGACGGAGCCCCCTTCAAGGGCGAGATCGGCCCCGAGCGGTGCGATGGGCTGGCCGAGCTTGGCGAAGACCTCGCCGAGCGCTTCGCCAAGGTCAGCCAACGCAGGCGCCGAACCGGTCCTTTCGACCAGCGAAAGGGCGAAGCCCTCGTAGCGCCAGGTGCCCTCCGCGGCGAATCGCAGCCGCACGGACGCGTCGCCCCACTCCGCGACGACCTGCCCTTCCCGCTCGCCTCGCTCGGCCGTTTTAATGCGGAGCGCTGGCGAGCTTGCCTGGCGGAGCGCGCGAAGGATCGCGCGTCGATGCACCACCCAAAGGCGCTCGTCCGGGTCGAGCTTCCGAAGGGTGGCCTCATCGATGGCGCGAAGCTCCGCGCTTCCCCAGCGCGCCACGTAGCTGTCGAAGACGCCGCTGCAACGGTCACGCATCAAGCAGCCCTCGCACTCGTTCGGGTGGGTCTTGTCACGCCGTTTGACGAGGTACTTGTTCCAGGGCTGGCTCAGCGTGTCTGCGTCGTCGACGGCGACCGTTTCCGTGTGCTCACCGTCGTGGTGAATGCGGTGGAGGAGCGAGGGCGCCACGCAGTAGGGAACGTTGCCCACGTTGAGGTCGAACCCCGGCGCCCGCGCGTCGAAGGCCCGGGCCATCGCTTCCAGCGGCGCCGCATAATCGGCGAGGCGCGGCGTGATCGCCGCAAGCTCTTCCTCGCTGCGAATACCGGCGTCCATCGGGCGCATCGTGTCCAGATGAAGCTGATGCACGCCGAAGGGCAACAGCAGCTCGGCGAAGGCGGGTACGCTCGCGAGGTTCGAGCTCACCATGCACATGTTCACGGTGATGCGTTGGTCACGGGCGTGCAGGTGCCGGAGCGTTTGAACGATGCGCCGCCAGCTGCCGCGTTTGTTCGTCGTGCCTTCGTGCGCTTGCTCCGTCGCCCCCTGAATCGAGATGCGCCAGCTGATCGGCGCCCCGGTTGCGAGGGCCTCATCGATGAACGCTTCGCGGGCCGTCTTCACGCCGTTCGTGAAGACCACCACCTCCTCGAAGCCGAGCTCGGCGCAGCGACGGAGCACCTGCAGAAACGCGGGCTGGAGGGTCGGCTCGCCGCCGAGGAGCGTCACGCGGCGGTGGCCCGCCGCACGGGCCTCTTCGATACGCGTTAGAATCGGCTCGGCTGAGAGCGGGCGCGCTTCCCCCATGCCCGTGCGCTGCCCGCTCACGCAAAAGGAGCAGCGGTTATTGCACATGTGGCCGAGCTGAATCTCAAACTGCTTCTGGTCGGCCGCCACGTCCTCAGCGTAGCGCACCCGTTGGGCCCTGCGCCGGCCCGTGTAACAAAGCACCGTGCCAGTAGCGCGGCACGGGCAAAACTGCCACGGTGGCGCCGTGAGTCTCGCCGCCTGGAACTTATCCACTCCTGTTTCACTCTGCGCGCTGGCCGCGTCGCTTCTCGCTGGCTGTGCGGGCGACAGCGACCCGTTCGACGCCCGTGAAGACCTGCCGCCCCTGCCAAGCGGCAAGGCCGACGACTACCGCTCCGTCGGCGAGAGCTGCGGAAACTTCGACCGCGTTCCCATCGACACCGCTGACTACATCTGCGCGTCCCTCGTCGCCAGCTCGGACGAACGGCTTTTCAAGCCTCGCGCCATGGTCGAGCTACCCGGGCGGCCCTCCGAGTTCCTCGTTACGGACCTGGCGGGGTGGCGCCCGGACCGCGGCCAGATTTGGTACCTGGACGCCCGCACCGAAGAAGCCGAACTACGGCCCGTGCTCGAAGGCCTCGGCCTTCCGCATCAGATCATCGAGGGGCCGGGCGAGCAGATCTACTTCGGCGAGGACACGCGCATTCGCTCCTTCCCGCCCGACGCCGTGGGTGAAGACGGCTCGATCGACGAGTCCGCCATCACCACCGTCATCGACGGCCTTCCGCCGATGGACCGCGACGGCATGCGCAACAGCGGCCACCCGATTTCCCACTTCGTCTTCGACGCCGAGAGCAACCTCTACGTGAACGTCGGGGCGTACTCCGATCACTGCGCGACCTTCGCCGGCGAGCTCTGCCGCGAAGGCGACGGCGGTCCAACGGACGACCCGGAAGGATGGGGCGGCGTGATTCGCCGCTACGACTTCATTGGCGACGTGGACGACCTCGTATGGCGTGGACGCCACCGTGTCGTGGCCTTTGGCCTGCGAAACTCGATGGGTCTCGCCTTCGCGACCAATGGCGACCTCCTGCAGGTTGAAAACGGACGCGACTTCGACGAGCCCGGGCGCCCCTTCGAAGAGCTCAACGTGATTCCGCGTGCCGAGCTGAACGGCGAAGCGCCGCCCAAGCACTACGGCTGGCCCTACTGCTACGACTTCTACGAAACGAGCGAAGAGTGGGCGGACTACGCCGACTTTCCGTGCAGCGCAGCGAACACCGCCTATCGGCCGCCGCACATTCTACTTCCACCGCACGGCGCGCCGCTGGGGCTGACCTACTACTCGGGCGAGATGTTTCCGGAGCTTGAAGGCCGTCTCATCGTACCCCTTCACGGCTACCGCCCCGCCGGCCAGCGCATCGTCGTCTTCGACGTGGATCCGGACGGCCTGCCCATTCGCAGCGAGGGCGCCGAGTACCTTGTGAACCCATCGGGCGCGGGCGTGAGCGAACCGCGGCTCTACCCCACGGAGGAAGGCCTCACGATGGCCGCCCACGGCGAATACCTGATCGAAGGCTGGTACGAAGTGGACGGCACCCGCCCGAAAGGTGCGCCCGTTGCACCGTACATTGCGAGCGACGGCAGCATTTGGGTGGCGGACGATAAGAACCGCTCGATCTTTCGTCTGAGCCGCGCCGACCGCTCATTGCCGCCCGTGCAGCGCTTCGACCGCTACCCGGCGTATAAGCAACTGCTCGACGAAGAGCCGGCACTCGTCGAGCTCTATGACGACATGCTCAACGGTCTCTTGCTCTCACCCCAGTGCGAGGGCTGCCACGACAACTTCCGTCTCCCGGGCGACGAATCGACCTACCCGGAGCTTCGCTACCTGCTGAGCCTCGGCACCTGGATCGAACCGGGACGTCCGGACGAGAGCTTGCTTTACACGAAGCTCACGCCGCCGCGCTTTTCCACCATGCCGCCGGACGACCGGCCGTGGCCCACGGAAGAAGCCGGCCTCGCCGCCATCAACACGGCCTTTAACTTCATCGGCGCCCTTCCCGACCTCGAGCCGCTCTTCAACGACGGATGGATCGGCGGCGAATGCGAAGCGGACGCCGACTGCGGCTTTGAGGGCGGTGAATGTTTGCTCGAGGGCGGTCTCTCCTTCTGCACCGTGCCATGCAGTATCGAACGGCCGTTCTGTCCGGACCGGGCCGGCAACGCCACCACCTTCTGCGTAGCCGGCGGCGAGGGGGGCACCTGCGTCGCCCAATGCGACCCGGACGCGCCGCGCTGCCTGGAGGGCCAGCGCTGCGTGCAAGAAAGCCGCTACGGCCGCGACGACCTTCGCCACGTCTGCCGCTAATACGGAGGAGGGCGTGCCGCAGCTAAATGACCGTCCACGATTCCAGGACACGGAGTTTTGCGGTCGGAGCCAACACTCGAAGGGTGCGACTAGCCCAACAAGCGCGCTTCGAACCTTTGAAGACCCAATGCCGCGG
>JBCCRV010000218.1:0-10352 GCA_039201085.1 Myxococcota bacterium
CCGTGCCTAGCCCACAAATAAGCGGACCTTTGAAAAAGGTCGCTTGTTCGTGGTCTAGCGACGCGTGTACGTGAGGTACGCTTCGATTTCGGACTCTTCCGAAGGGTGGTCGCTCAGTCGGCCCCGCAGGTAGGTCGCCATCGCGGCGAGCGCGCGCCGGTCGCCGGCGTCGCGCATCGCGGCGAGCAAGTCTGGGAAGGAGCGCAGCCGCCGGTAGCCGTTGCGGCCGTAGATTTCGCGGTCGTCGAAGAAGGCGTTGAAGCGCTGGTCGACGATGCGAACGGCCGCCGCACCGTTGGCAAGGGCGGGCCAAACGGCGGGCAGGCGAACCAGCGCGCCTTCGCCGAGGGCCAGGTACTGCTCGAACACGTCGTCCGAAACGGTGCTGCCGAAGACTCGGCGAAACGCGCCGAAATCGACGAGACCGGAGCTCCCGCTGCGCGGATATTCATTGGCAGCGAGAATGTAGAGGTAGCCGGCGCGAAGGGCGGGCTTACGCCGCCATGCGGCGACCGCTTCGTCGTAGAGCTGACGCCGAACGTCGCGCGAGCTTCGGTAGCTGAGCATGTCGCCAATGACGCGTGCACCCACTTGCCAGTGGGCAGGCACATCTTCGAGGGCGTGCCAAATCGCAAAGACCGCGTCCATATTGCCGTCGCGAATCAGGTTCCAGAAGACCGTTTCGGTCAGCTCAACGTCGTTCTGCTGCAGGAGCCGTTCGATGAGGCGCGGGTGCAGCGTCGCGTCGTCTGCCACGAATCCCCAAAAGTGCGCGTCGCGGCAGCGAGGGTTTTCGTAGTTTCGCTGCTCCGGCCGGTTCGGACAGAACCCCTTGATGTAGAGCTCTTCGTCGCGCGGATGACCGGCGGCAACCCAGCTCGAGAGGAGCTGGGCGACAAGCTCGAAGCGGTCCGCGCCGGGAAAAGCGTCGCGCCGATAGCGGTCACCCGTACCCACGCGCACCCCACGCTCCCGCGGAAAGAGGTCGTTCAAGATGGCGACCTTCGACTCGGTGGAGAGCGCGAGAAAGTCCGCCATGAGCCAGCGGCCAAAGGCCTGCTCGGCTTCGAGGACCTCGCGCTCGGGCGGTCCGGAGCGTCGCTGCGTGTACCTGCGGGTCACGACGCTACGCCTGTCCGCAATGGCGTCACGGACGGTTTGCGCCACGGGCGCGGAGGTGGCGCCGACGCGCTCCCAGATCTCGAAGAGGCGCAGGAGCGCCCAGGGGCGGCGCTGCCGGCCGCCGGGGCCCGTAAGCCAGTCGACGTACTCGGGCAGCACGTCGTCCGAGAGGTTGGCGACGGTCGAACCGGAAAAGCGGCGTGCCAGATACTGCTCGTAGCCTTGGTCGACGGCGCCGCGGAGCGCGCCGCGCGGGTAAGAGCCGCCATTCAAAATGATTCGAAGCTCGCCGGTGGCGTCGTCGTAGGTCGACTCCGGCCGATCGGCGGCGCCGTTGTAGCCGATGTACACCACGGAAAACGCCGCGCGCAGGTAGGCGAACACCGAGGCTCGGCGCTGAAGGCCCTCGATCTCGATCGGAATGCGCCCGACCTCCTGCTCGAAGAAGCGGTTGAAGAAGGGCGCCGCAGGCCTGGGCATCATCGAAACGTCGAAGCGAAAAACGAGTTCGCGGCCGACAAGATCGGACGCTTCCCGGAGGGCTGCGAGCAAGCGCGGGTCGGAAAAGTCGACGTCGTCCGATTCGTCCTGGCCGCCCCATTCAATGGTGATGCGGTTCTGAACTTGGACCTGGGTGTCCGTCAGGCCGCCGCCGCAGCCGAGCACCAAGACGAAGGCGAGCAGAAGGGCGAGGTGGCGCATGCGCCGGAGTGTACGCCTATTCGGCGGGCGAGGGCACGCTGGCCGGTGGGCGTTCACCGAGCTTCACGATGGGCGCGCCCTTTGCCTTGAGCGTCGCGCGGAGCGCATCGAACACCCGTCGGTAGCGGTAGAAGGGCACGCGCGGGTAGAGGTGGTGCACGAGGTGCAGATGCTGTCCCAAAAACGGAATGCCCAAGGGAGCGTCGATGGCGCGGGTGTCGCGGTAGCGGCCGCGCACATCGTGCGGAGCGTGGGGCAGCCAATCGAAGAGAAAGGCGAGCACGGCCGTCGCGATGAACGCCGGTACGATCCAGCCGTAGAGCACGGTGCTGCCGAACCCTGCAACGACGGCGGTGATGATCATCGCCGCAAAGACCGCGAAGGTGATGAGAACGCCGCGCCGCGCCTCTTGGCCGCCGCGGGTGCGGCTGACGTCACCCGCTAGGAAGTTAAAGTAGTAGTGCGGCAGGATCGTCGCGCAGCGAAAGAACACCGAGAGCGCGCGACCAAAGGGCGTGTGGCCGCGGGCTGCAACCCACATGTCCGGGTCGCGCTCATGGTGGTTCGTTTGACTGTGATGACGAAGGTGCAGGGCTTTGAAGGCGCCGTACGGCGCCAGCAGCTGCACACCGCTCAACATGCCGATGAGGGTATCCAGCCAGGGACGTCCCGAGCGACCGGCAACGTTTCCGTGGGCCGCCTCGTGCATCGGTGTGAACGCGACGTACGCCGCAAGGGCAGAAACGAGCGCCAGCGAAGCGCTCGAGAGCTGGCCGAAGGCGTGGGCGACAAGCGCCCCCATGTGCACAGCGAAGGCCACGAGCGAGAGCGCGATCGTGGGCCAAGCCAGCTCCCCTGAGTTCGCCTTCCACACCCGGGTTTCGTCGGCGCTCGCTTTGAGCGAAACCATGTCCATGGCCGCCTTGCTCATGACGCCGCCCGCGCTTGCCGTCGGTCCATGCGAATCGCGACGCGTACCGATTCAAGACCGGTCTCGAGCAGCTCGAGGAGCGCATCGGCGGAAAGCTCACCGCCTCCAATCCACTGCTCGGTCATCGTTTCGACGGCCCGAATCCAGCCGGCCGCCGCGAGCCGAAAGCGCGGCCCATCGCCCGCATCGAGCCGGTGGCGTAAAAAGACGAGCGCCGCGTCGCGCACACCTTGCACGAGGGCTTCGGCTTCGGCGTCGACGCCCACGCCCCCATGCACGAAGAGACGAAAGGTGGAAGGCTCGGCTTGGGCGAGGCGGAGAAAGCGGCCCAGGGCACCCTGGAGCGCGGCTTCGAAGGGCAGCGTGGGGTCAGGCTCGATCGCGGCCGTGAACTCCCGCGCGATGTCCTCAAGCACGGCGAGGTAGTAGCCGCGGCGATTGCCGAAGTGGTGATAGAGGAGTGCCTTCGAGCAGCCCGCTTCCTTGGCCAGCGCCGCCATCGACCGGCTGTCCGCGTGGCTTGCGGCAAAGAGCCGCCGGCCCTTCTGCAGGAGGTCTTGGCGACGCGCGTGGTCTGCCATTCGCATGGCCACTGGATAGCCCGCAATTGACGTTTCGTCAATTAACCGATCTAAATCATTACAATCATTAGCAAATATCGAATCTGCGCTCAGCGTCCTCGGGAACGAAGGCCAAGGAGCGTCAGCGGCTCTTCGCTCCGCCGAAGCACGATTTCTTGGCCGATGTCCACGTTCACGATGCGGCCCGCGCCATCGAGGTAGAGCCGACCATTGCGCGTCTTCGACTTGATGCAGAGCTCGCTGTCTGCCGCGACTAGGCCCTTGGCCAGCTCGAGCTTGAGATCGTGGGGCCGGTAGGGCTCGCGCACGACCCACTGGAGACGGCGGCTGCCGATGGCGAGCACCCGGCCGCCGGCGCTTCGCTGGGCCGCCGTCGAGCCCGCCGCCGGGCCGGCCCAAATGCCGCTCGACGTGTGCGACTCCTCCATGCCGTTGTAGCGAATGATGTAGCGCGCCGCGGCTGCCGGAACCTTGTGGCAAAAGAGCACGTCGTTGAGTACGCGCGTGGAGTGCACCTCTCCATCGACTTCCACGCGCATGCGCGCGAGCTTCGTGGGGCGCAGCTCGCCGCCAAGAGCGCGCTGAAGGATCGCCTCCGCGTCGTCGCCTTCGCCCGCGCAGAAGTAGCCCACCGAGGACTTTGGCGCCGAGTTTATGGCCACCATCGGCGTCTTTCCATCCACTTCGTGCGAGGCCCAGAGGAGTGTGCCGTCACCGCCGAGGGTGACGACGAGATCCCACTGCTCCGAGCCGCCTTCATGACTTTGGCTAAAGTTTGCACTAACGTGCATCGACTTCAGAAGCGCCCGCACCTTTGCCAAGCTTGCAAGGTGCGCTTCGTGCGCCGAACGTAGCATCGCTACGCTCGCGTCGCCTTCGGCCAGAAGACGCTGCACCGTCGGGTCATCCTCGCCGTAGCGCTGCAGCGTGGTCTTCTTGTAGACGACGAGAATGCGCTTCACGGCGCGCCTTCCTCGCCTGGACCGTTCGCTTCCGGCGCCCACGAGAGCACAAGGCTTGGCCCAAAGGCTGCGCCCGAAGGACGGGCCGTAAAGAGCCAGACGTCGGCGCCGAGGCCGAGCGTGAGACCGCCGCCCAGATGAATGTCCAAGCCCGCGCTGACGCTGCCAAAGAGACCGCCCGTTAGGCCGTCAAAGTCTGCGCCGCCCCATACGCCCAGACGAAACCCGGCGTGACCGCGCACCCTTCCCGCACCACCGTACACGGCTGCGCTGAAGGCTAGCGGCGCAAAGACGCGATTGTCCGCGTCCTCGCCGCGCGTGAACGTGCCGGCGCCCACGCCGAAGCCAACGCGAAAGGCGCTAACGGGTTTGTAGAAGTCGACGATGAGCACGCCGCCGACGCGCCCTTCCCGGTCGAAGTTGACCGCCGCCGTCGCTGCACCGGCGTCGTTCCAGTCCGCCTTGGCAGGGACGGACGCGCCGAATGCATAGAACGCCGCGGCAAGCACGAATGTCGTTCGCCAAGAGGCGCGCGGAGACGGGCGTCGCATGACCGACGCCAATCATGGGCGGAGTGCTCGCCGCATGCACGTGCTTTCGTTACGCCAACCCCCGCGGCCCATGCAGGGGTCCCGTAGGCTCAGGACTTCGCGGTCTTTGCGGCGTCCGCGAGGAACTTCTCAAGGCCGCGGTCCGTGAGCGGATGCTTGAGCAGCTGATGCACGACCTTGGGCGGCACCGTCGCGACGTGGGCGCCGATGAGCGCCGCCTGCAGGAAGTGCGTCGGGTGGCGAATGCTCGCCGCGAGCACCTGCGTGGGCAGGTCGTAGTTGTCGTAGACCTGCACAATCTGAGCAACGAGGTCCATGCCGTCTTGACCCACATCATCGAGGCGACCGACGAAGGGGCTGATGTAGGTGGCTCCTGCCTTTGCCGCGAGAAGCGCCTGCGACGTGCTGAAGCAAAGCGTGACGTTGGTCTTGATGCCTTCCGCCGTGAAGGTCTTCACCGCCTTGATGCCCTCGGCGATGAGCGGAACCTTCACCACGATGTTCTTGTGCATCTTCGCCAGGTCGCGACCTTCGGCGACGATGCCCTCGTAGTCCGTGGCGATGACTTCGGCACTGATGGGCCCATCGACGATTTCGAGGATGTCGCTGATGACGTCCTTGAGTGTCCGTCCCTCCTTCGCGATGAGCGATGGATTCGTGGTTACGCCGTCCACGACGCCCATGGCCGCCGTTTCGCGGATGGCCTCGATATCGCCCGAGTCGATGAAGATCTTCATGGGCACGGAATAGGGGAGTGCCCACGCCTTCGTCAATAGGCGCGGTGTAGCCGGATGCTGATAAGCGGCCGGAAGCCGCGTTTCGCCGTCCCGCCCCGAAGG
The DNA here is from genome assembly GCA_039201085.1 of Myxococcota bacterium. GTDB lineage: Bacteria > Myxococcota_A > Polyangia > Polyangiales > Houyiibacteriaceae > JBCCRV01. The sequence goes on from JBCCRV010000218.1 coordinate 5,689, forward strand.
TGGATGCCCGTGCCCCGCCCTTGGCGGAAGTCCTTGCCTGACCGATCGAATCGCTTGGATGAGCCGCAGCACCATCGGGCTCGTCCTAGAGGGCTTTCAACGTCAGGGGACGGCGAAATCCGTCCGTGAAATGGGTGGGATTGTCGGGTGGTGTGCGTTTGGCGACCGGCCCTAGTACGCGCGCGATTCCAAGCGAAAGCCCGCCCGATTGCCGCGCCCGCCGTCGCGCACGTAGACGATGTAGAAGCCCGGCTCCAGCCGCTGCGAGATGACCTCCGTCGGCGTTTCGCCCTGCGAGGCGGCGATCGCGTCGGAGCGAATGTCGCGCAGCTGCAGATCGAGGTCCGAATGGTCCTGACCCGTTCCCGTACCGTCGATGGTCAGCCGAAGCTCGACGGTCGCGGCCTCGCGCAGCTCGAAGCGGTAGACGGCCACCGCGTCGATGCCGTTTTGCGGGCGCGGCGGACCGCCGCTCGGCGCCGGCCGCGACAGACCGTCGATCTTCCCGGAAACGGGCGTGCCCAAAGGCAAGGTGATCGGCCACTCGTCGTCCGATTCGAGCAGCTCCACCGGATGGGAGCCGATAAGCAAGATGTGGCGCAGCTGCGCTTCCGTCGCTCGGTTCGTGCGGATCAGGAAACGCAGGAACGAACGCATATTCGGAAACGCCCCGGGCTCCTGCGCCATCTCGATCATCGCTTGAAGGACGCCGCCCGGCCCAAGGGTGACGCCGTCGTCGTCGAGGTCGCGCGGTCCGCCCGGCGCTCCGTCCGAAAGGTCATAGAGGATCTCCGCGACCCCGGCTTCGCTTCCGAAGCCGCGAAGGTCGCGCGGAATGCCGCGTTCAACATCGTGGTGCACGCGAAGCTCGCCGTAGGGTTCGACGCCAACGGTGTCCTGGTACCAACCGTTCTGCATCACGGTCGCCGCAAACCACGTGGCTCGACCTTCTTCCCAAGCCAAACCCGGATCGATCAGCACGCCGCGGGGGTGGCTGCCGCCGTGCGAGCTGCTGCTCGAGAGTCGGTCCATGACGAAGTGGCCAAACTCGTGGAGAATGATCGACTCGTCGTGCTCGTCCGTGTCAGTCGTGGATCGGGCGTTCGGTTCGCCGCCAAGAAGCTCGATCCTGTAGCGCCCGGTTTCGCCGACTTCACCGGAGTAGAAGCTCCAGTTCGTCGTGATGCCGCGACTCCAGTAGCAAAAGAAGGGCGGCAGCTCGCGCCCGGTCCATTCACGAACGGCGTGACTGCCGCGAAACATCGTCTGTAGGATGTGCATGGCGCCGGCGATCGGATCGTCGTCGCTGAGGTGCACGCGAAGTGAGCCTGGCTCCTGCGCTTCAAGTTGCCAGAGGCCAACGTGCGGGGTCTCGCCGCGATTGTCCGTCGTGACCATCAACTCATGGCCTTCGTGCGAGAGCTCGGCAATGACGGCCAGCCGGACCGCATCCGACGTTGTCTCCAGCGTGAATCGCCCATCCGCATCGGTGAGCGTTTCGCCGATCGCCTCGCCGTTTTCACGGAGCGCACGCACCGGTACGTAGGCGGCGATTCTCTCCTCGCGCCGCGCGCTTACCCCACGCGGCGTCGCCGAACGCACATCAAAGGTCACGCGCCCCTGAAGCGTGATGGGATCGGGCGGCGGCGCGCTGACCACGACCGGCGCGGCCCCCGCGCACGCAAAGGCCCACGGGAGCACCAAGGCAAACAAGCGCATGCACCAAGGGTACCGGAACCATCGCCCGAACCGGAACCATCGCCCGAACCGGAACCATCGCCCGAACCGGAACCATCGCCCGAACCGGAACCATCGCCCGAATCCGAACCTTCGCCAGATCCCAAACCATCGCCGGATCCCGAACCATCGCCGGATCCCGAACCATCGCCGGATCCCAAACCATCGCCGGACCCGGACCCCGAACCCGACCCGTTTGAAGATCCACCGCGTCTCCCCCGTCCCAGCCCCGTGCACCGTGGCTTTTTCCTAGTTTCTGTCCTTTCCCTCACTTCCATCGCGTCCGCCCAGCAGGCGTCTGGCCGCGCGTCCGAGGCGCGTTTGCGCTCGTTCACAAGTTCGCAGCGCGCCCTGCTCGAGCCGCATCTCGAACGCGGGCCGGTGCTTCTCGCGCGCTTTTACGATGCGGAGAGCGACATGCCGGCGATTACGCTTGCGAGCTACATCGAAGCGCCGGCGGCGGAAGTGGCGGCCACCGTGAACGACCCACGAGGCTACGCGCGCTTCATGCCGGCCGTCGACTCGGTGCGGGTCGAGTCCGAGCGCGGCAACCAGATCGCGTACGCGTGGACCTGGCAGCTGGCGCTCTTCACGCTCCGGGGTTCAAACGTGATGAGCACCTACGGCGGCGGCTCGCGCGGCTACCGGATCGATGTGCGCGGCACGGACGGGGACCTTGGCGAGAGCCGCTTTGTTTGGCGCATTCATCCCGCGGGCGAAAATCGCAGTCTCGTCATCATCTCGTCGCGCACGGACATGCGCGGCGCCAACTACGTCGCCGATCAGCTCGCCCGCGGTGGCCGGTCCGTGCAGCGCAGCATCAACGTGTCGATGGCGATGGTCATGATGTTGGGTACGAAGTGCGAGACGGAGCGGAGCGTTGGCCATGTCCCGCAGGCGGGGTCCCTTGACGCCCTCGAGCGACCGAACCTTAACGTTCGCCGCCTTTGGCCCCTCCTCGCCGAAGGCGACCTCGTGTTTATGGAGCTCGAGGGCGATTCGATTTCCCGCATCGCGGGCATGGCGCGTTCGAGCCGCGGCATCGACCACACGCGCGCGGTGATGATCGATCCAGAAGAGTTTGGCCGAAGCCTCATCTCCGGTTCAACGGCCGAGATCCTGGAGCGCACGGAGGACAGCGTGCTCTTTGAGTGGGGGATTCCGCTGCCGCTCGTGGGCGTCGAAGGCCGCATGCGGCTCTTTCCCGGTCCTGGCGGCGCCGCCGGTCCGACGGGCGAGATCGTCGTTCAGGGCGTGTCGGGCAGCTTGGCGTCGAGCGATTGGCACTTCGACACGACACCCATCAACGATTTCGAAACGGTGATCACCGGCTGGTCCCGCTACGACATGCACGAAACCTCCGCCGTCGTTCGGCGCATGATCGGCAACGACGTGGCCTTCGCGCACGGACTGGCCGTCGCGACGCAGGTGATGATCCTGCGCTCGCTGCGCACCCGGGCCCGGCGGCATCACTTTCCCGCCACCTCCGCATTACCATGAGCGTGGAGCTGGCGCTCAGATTGGGTCTTCAAACGTGACGAGGCCGCGCATCGTGTCGGGGTGCACGGTGCAGCGGTAGCCGTCGATGGCGGCTTCGAACTCGGCGCTGACGGTGAAGAGCACGGCGCTGCCGTCCTCGATCCAGTCGATGGTGGCTTCGGCTTCGACGGTGCCCGCGGCGCCGCCGTGGGCGAGGGCGACGACGTCGTCGGGGGTGTCGATCGTGATGAACTCGAAGGGATGCGCGCCGGCCGTGGAGTTTTCGATGCGGTAGCGCGCGCCACGGATCAGCACGAGCGTCGGATCCTGGCCATCGGCGTTGAAGGGGTCGGGGCCCGCCATGGCGAAGGTGTAGTCCACGCCGTCGCCCGACACGTTCACGCGAAAGTCCGGCAGACCGGCGGGCACGTTCACGGTGATGACTTCGCTGACGGGCATGCCCATCGCATCGAGGGCCGCCGTGTCGACGCCTTCGTCGTAGGTGCCCACGGTGCCGAGATCTTCGAAGAGCTGCACAAAGAGCATCTCGTCGTCCACGAGGTCGCGACTCAGAAGCACGTCCACGTCGGTCTGCTCGCCGGCGGCAAGGGCCGCCGCGCCGAGGAACGTTCCGGCGGCGCCGGCGTCGTTCTCGAAGACGGCGGCGAGCAGCCCGCCCTCACCGCCGTCAGCGGAGGTGAGGCGAAGGGCCGACGCGAGAAGCGCTTCGGCGCTCGCCGTGAAGGCGCAGTCCGTGTACTCGCAGTCGCTCGCGCCGCAGACGTCGCGGGTGCAGAGGTTCGTGTCGTCGCAGGCGGCGTTGTCCGGCGTGAACACGCACATAGTATCCGTGCAGGCGTTCATCGTGCACGCCACCAAGTCGTCGCACTCGCTGGGCATGGTGCACTCCGCGGCATCGCCACCGGCTTCGGCGGCGTCCGCAGCATCCATCGAAGCCTCGATTTCTGCGTCCGTTGAAGCTTCCACTCCGGCGTCCGCTGAGGTTTCCATCGCCGCGTCCGTCGCCATCTCGTCGGCGGCGTCCGCCGACGCTTCTTCGGCGGCGTCACCGTCCGTATCCGTGCCGTCCATGCCGGCATCGTCGATGCGCGAACGGTCAAAGTCGACGACGAGCTGGCAGCCGCTCAATAGCGCGAGAACGATCAGTGCGCGAGCCATCAAAACGCCACCTGCGCAGACACACCGCCGTAGCCCGGACCAAGCGCCGGACTCACGGACGCGGACGAGCTCTCTTCCTCTTCATCGTCTTCGTCGGCGGAGTTCGTCAGAAAAATCACGATCGCGGTGATCGCACCGGCCGCCGCCACGCCAAAGGCCACGTCCGCAAAGAGCGCAAAGCGGTCGCCGCGGTCCGCCGTGCTCTCGGTGGGATCGTCGTCGAACTCGCTCTCTTCCGAGAGCGCAAGGAAGCCGAGCACGGTGCCGGC
>JBCCRV010000219.1:0-10270 GCA_039201085.1 Myxococcota bacterium
AAGAGCTGCGAAGCGATGGGCATGCCCGCCGTGGCGCTGACGGACCGGGCCAATATGTACGGCGCCGTCCAGCTCTATAAGGCGTGCAAGGGTTCGAACGTTCAGCCGATTCTCGGCGCGGAGATCTCGATCACGAGCGGAAGCCGTCACGACGAAAACGGACCGGAGCCGGGGCACCTCGTGCTGCTCGCCGAGAGCCAGGAGGGCTACCAGAACATCGTGCGGCTCGTCAGCCTGGGCTGGGTTGAAGGCAACCACCGCGGCAAGCCGCGCGTCGATTTCGAACTGCTCGAGAAATACAACGAAGGCGTCGTCGCGCTCACCGCGTGCCTTGCGGGCTGGCTTCCCCAGGAAATCCTGATGAAGGGTCCGGAGGCCGGCGCCGACGCCCTGGAGCGGCTGCACGGAATCTACGGCGACTCGCTCTATGTCGAGCTCGAGGACCACGGCTTTCCGGAGAACCGCCCGCTTAATGAAGTGCTTCTCGAACTGGCGGACGCGCGCGGCGTGCCCGTCGTGGCCACGAACTGCGCCCACTTCCTGACGCGCGATGAAGCCAAGGCCCAACTCGCCCTTCAGTGCATTGGCCAGGGGCGCACGCTTCATGAGATGGAAGCGATGCACCACAACTCGGCAGAGATGTACCTGAAGGACGGCGCGGCCATGGCCGAGCTCTTTCCGGACCGGCCGGAGCTGCTCGCGAACACGCTGCGCATCGCCGAGCGCTGCGCCGGAAAAGTCACGCCCCTTTCGGACCCGAAGCTTCCGCGCTTTCCCGTGCCCGAAGGCCAGACCGAAGACGGCCATCTGCGCGAGCTCTCGAAGCAAGGCCTTCAGGCCCGCCTGTCCGAGATGCGTGCCCGCGGCCACGAGCCGAACGTCGAAGAGTACGAGGCGCGCCTTCAGCTCGAGCTCGACGTCATCGGCTCGATGGGCTTCCCAGGCTACTTCCTGATCGTTCAGGACTTTATCAACTGGGCGAAGCAGCACGACGTGCCCGTCGGCCCGGGCCGCGGCTCCGGCGCCGGCTCGCTCGTCGCGTACAGCTTGCGAATCACCAACCTCGATCCGATTCCCTACGGCCTGCTCTTCGAGCGCTTCCTCAACCCCGAGCGCGTGTCGATGCCCGACTTCGACATCGACTTCTGCATGTCGAAGCGCGACCAGGTCATCGACTACGTGCGTGACCAGTACGGCCACAGCAGCGTTGGCCAAATCGCGACCTTTCATCAGCTGAAGAGCAAGAGCGTCGTACGCGACATGGGCCGCGTGATGGGCATGGCGCCCGTTGACGCCGGCCGACTCGCTGGACTCATTCCCGAACTCGGTCCCGGCAAGAGCGCAACGATTCCCGAAGCGCTGCGCGACGAACCGCGCCTGAAGACCATCTACGACAGCGAGCCCGAGGTGCAGGAGCTCCTCGATACGGCCCAGCGCATCGAGAACCTCACGCGCCACGCCGGCATGCACGCCGCCGGCGTCGTGATCAGCGAAGGTCCGCTCTGGGATTCGGTGCCGGTCTTCTGCCCGGAAAACGACGTCTTCGTCACCCACTACCACAAGGACGACGTCGAGGCGGCGGGCCTCGTGAAGTTCGACTTTCTCGGCCTCAAGACCCTCACGGTCTTGGACATCGCCGTGAAGCTCATCGATAAGCGCCCGGACCGAAACGAGCCTTTCGACCTCGACGCGATTCCGCTCGACGACTCGGCGACCTACGCGCTTCTTCAGTCCGGCGAAACGACCAACGTCTTTCAGCTCGAGGGCCAGGGCATGCAGGGCCTCTTCAAGATGCTGAAGCCCGACTGCTTCGAAGACATCGTCGCCGCCGTGGCGCTCTACCGCCCGGGTCCGATGGGCGCGGACATGCACACGGACTTCGTGCATCGCAAGCACGGCCGTCAAAAGGTCGAATACCCCGACCCCAGCCTCGAGCCCGTCCTGCGCGATACGCGCGGCGTCATCGTGTACCAGGAGCAGGTCATGCAGATCGCCCGCACGATGGGCGGCTACAGCCTGGGCGGCGCCGACCTTTTACGCCGCGCGATGGGCAAGAAGAAGGCCGAGGAGATGGAGAAGCAGAAAGCGATCTTCATCGAGGGCGCGACGAAGCTCGGCCATTCGGAAAGCAAGGCCGTCGAGGTCTTCGACCTGATGGCGTACTTCGCCGGCTACGGCTTCAACAAAAGCCACTCCGCCGCGTACGCCTTGATCACCTATCAAACGGCCTACCTGAAGGCGCACTTTCCGGCGGAGTTCTGCTGCGCGACGATGAGCGCCGACAAGGACAAGTCCGACAAGGTCGTGCGCACCGTGTCCGAAGCGCGTGCGATGGGCATCACGGTGCTGCCGCCGGACGTCAACGAAAGCGCCATCGACTTCACCGTTGTGTACGGAAACCCGCAGGCGAAGACCCGCCAGCAAACGCACCGGCCCGTGTCCGAAAAGGGCGTCTGCAGCGATCCCTCCCAACCGTCAATTCGCTTCGGTCTAGGCGCCCTCAAGGGCGTTGGTCACTCGGCGCTGGAGGCGATCTTTGAAGCGCGCCAAAGCGGCGATGCGCAAAGCACGGCGGGCGCCGAAGTTCCCTTCGTCGACCTCTTCGACTTCTGCGACCGCGTCGACCTGCGTCGCGTGAACAAGAACGTATGCGAAGCGCTCGTGCAGAGCGGCGCCTTCGACGGCTTGCACGAACCCGACCAGGTCCACCGCGCGCAGGCCGTCGCTGCCGTCGAAACGGCCATCGAACGCGGTAAGCGCGCAGCGCAGGAACGGGCCAGCGGCCAAACAAACCTCTTCGGCATGCTCGGCGGCGGCGACGACACGGGCGGCTTTCAGCAGACGGGCGGCACCTTCCCGAGCGGCATCAGCGTTTGGGACAGCAAGGAAACGCTTCGCCGCGAAAAGGCGACGCTCGGGTTCTACGTTTCCGGCCATCCCCTCGACCGCTACGCCGACGAGCTCAAGCGCTTCTGCAACGTCACGACCGAGAGCATCGAAAACCTCGAGCGAAACTTTCGCGTGAACCTCGGCGGCGCCGTCGAGGGCTACCGCGAGCGACGCACGCGCGCCGGAGCGACGATGGCGTTCTTCGAGATCGAAGACGCCCATGGACGCGTCGAAGTGATCGTGCGGCCGCGCGAACTCGAAAGGGATCCGAACCTGCGGAACGTGCTCGTCAGCGGTGAACCCATCATCTTGGAGGGCGCCGTCAAGATCGAGCACCGCGGCGATGATCCGGATGCAGCCCCCGAACCGAAGATCCTGCTCTACAAAGCTGCGCTCCTTGAAGAGGTACTCGCGAAGAAAGCGAAGTACGTGCACGTAGCCCTGAGCGTGGAGCAGCTCGACCGGGACAAGCTCATGACGCTGAAGACGACCTTGCAGAAGTTCCCCGGGCCCGTGCCCGTCAGCCTCGAAATGAAAAACCCGAGCGATCGCTGGAGCGTCGACATCGAAGAGACCGGCGTTTGCGTCGAGCCTTCGGACGCGCTCCTCGCAAGCCTTGAGCGTCTCTTCGGAGGCAAGGTCGCGCAGATGCGCTAGCCAATCGCGGATGCTTCCCCCACGGTCTGAAGCCGAGCTCCTTGCTCGAGCCCGCACCTTGGCGGGCCGAACGCTCGCGGAGGTCGCGCCGCGCGTGCAGATGACGCTTCCCGAAACGCTTCGTCGCCAAAAGGGGTTCGTCGGCCAAATGGTCGAACGCGCGCTTGGCGCAAGCGCCGGCAGTCGGAGCGAACCGGACTTTGTGGAGCTGGGCATCGAACTGAAGACGCTCCCGATCGACGAACGCGGCAAGCCAAAGGAAAGCACCTTCGTCGCTTCCCTGGTGCTCAGCTCGCTCGAAGAGATCGACTTCGAAGACAGCCTCGTGGCGAAGAAACTCTCACGCGTGCTGTGGGTTCCCGTGGAAGCGACAGGCGCGCTCACGGAGCGGCGCATTGGAGGCGCGATTTTGTGGCAGCCGTCGCCGGAGGAACGCGCCGTGCTGCGCGAGGACTACGAGCGCATCGCAGACCTCGTCGTCGACGGGCAGCACGACGCGATCACGGGGCATCTCGGCGCCTATCTTCAAGTGCGGCCGAAGGCCGCCGACGGGAGCCAAAAGCGCGAAGTGATCGACGGTGAAGGACGCATCGCATGGAGCGGACCCCGCGGTTTCTACCTGCGTCCCACGTTCACGGCGCGGGTGCTTGCGGGACGCATTGCGTAGCTGCCCGCAACAGCAAGGCGCGCGGCCATCAAAGACCGCTCATGCGCGCGGCAGCAGAACCGGGCGAGCGCTTCCTCGGCTACGCGACGTCAGCGACGTCGACGTCGATGCTCGCAGCGACGCGCACGCCTGTGCCGGAGACCTGACCCGCGACGGTGTCCGCGAGGGCACGCATGCTGAATCGATCGGTTCCGGCGGCGTGAAGCACCATCGTGCCTTCGCCTTCGTCCACCATCGGGGCAACGAGGGCGCGAATGGCAAGGGAACGGCTGGCGAGGACCGTCGCCCCCGTCGCGCCGGCGCCCACCAGCACGGCGCGGGCGATTCGGCCGCCTCCGCGAACGAACGCGCGCGCTGTCTCGCGTACACGAACGGCAAACTCGTGGCTCGCTTCGTCCGAAGCCTGGACCAGCGACACCACCGAGGGCGTGCCCACCGCGTAGCGCTTCGCCCACGCGAGCCCGTCCGCACCGTATTCGGCGACGACGAAGGACGTGGGCTCGGTTTGGGTGCGCATCGTAGAAAGAGAGACGTTTGAGGTTCGAATTCGTTTCGTTGCGTGTTCGCCAGGGGTTGTTGCACCAAAGCAACTGGCCGCCCCAGAGAGAAAGCAATCCTCGCGCCAACTCATAAATCGGCGGTTTTTTGCCAGGCTGAAGGGGTAAAACCGCGGCGTTGTACAAAAATGCCGCGGCGATCCGTCAGAGAATTGGCGGGCGCATTCGGCACGATGGCCAGTCGTCTTGCCACTGAACACCGCCAGCTGGCGACCCTTCAGCGGAGTCAGGACAGGTCGTTGGAGTCCTCAAATGCCCCACCCTTCCATCGGCCCAGACGACCTCCTCGGCGCCACCGAGCGGCTTAGCCGCATCGGTCACTGGTCCTACGACCTCACGACCGGTGAGGTGCGCTGGTCCGATCGTATCTTCGAGATCTACGGCTACGTACCCGGCTCCGTCACGCCAACCTACGAGCTGGCGGTCGAAGTTTTCGACGCCAAGGAGCGCGCGATCTTCGAGGCGCACGTCCAGGCAGCCATCGCGCACGGAACCCCGTATCAGCTGCACCTCTCGATGACGGCGGTGGACGGGACCCACCGGGTGATGCACGCCGCTGGTGAAGCTCGCCGCGGACCCGAGGGAGAAGTCGCGGGCCTCTACGGAATCGTCGAAGACGTGACCGAACGCGTCGACAACCGCAACCATCTGCTTCGCTTTCAGTCCGTCGTCGATACGATGCGCGAAGGCGTGATCATCGCCGATAAGCACGGCAAGATCACGTGGGTGAACGAAGCCTTTTCGAACCTCTCGGGCTATCGTCTCGAAGACGTCGTCGGCAAGACGCCGGGAACGGTCCTGCAGGGACCGGCAACGGACCCCAAAACGACCGCGATGATGCGTGAGAACATTCGCGCCGGCCGTGGATTCACCACCGAGGTACTCAACTACTCGAAGTTTGGCGATCCTTACTGGCTGAAGCTTTCCGTAGTCCCGCGCGTAAATGAGGATGGTGAAGTGATCGAGTTCTTCGGCCTCGAGATCGACATCACGGAGCAACGCGAAACGCAAGCCACGTTGGAAAAGCAGCGCTCCGAAATGGAGCTAACGGCGTTCAAGCTTTCCCGCCAGCAACGCGAGCTTCGACGGCTGACCGAGAGCCAACGTGAAACGCTCGCCACCTTGGAGTCGGAGATCGAGCGGCGTAAGGAACTCGAAGACGAGCTTCGCCGCCTGGCAACCACGGACGAGCTGTGTGGCGTCGCCAACCGCCGCGAACTCATGCGCATGGGCGAGCAGGAAATCCAGCGCTGCGTTCGCTACGACCGTCCACTCTCGGTCGTTTGCTTCGACATCGACCACTTCAAACAGGTAAACGACGTCCATGGCCATACGGCCGGCGACATCGTGCTTCGCCAGGTCGCGCAAACCGTCAGCGCGGGAATTCGCGCCGTGGATGTGGTGGCACGAACCGGTGGCGAAGAGTTTGTCATCCTCCTACCGGAAACGGACGTTGGTGGCGCAAGCCGCTGCGCCGAACACGCACGGGCGCGCATCGAAGAAACGAGCTGTTTAGCTCCGTCCTCCAGTCGTGCCCTAAGCGTGAGCGCGAGCTTTGGCGTCGCAGCGCTCGCCGCGGGCGAGGACCTCTCGTCGCTTCTGAACCGAGCGGACACGGCCCTGTACCGCGCGAAACGCTCGGGACGAAACCGGGTGTGCGTGTGCGACGAAACGGAGCGCGGCGAAGCCCCGCGCGCGGCACACCTCCGAGCGCCAAAGAAGGCTTCGAAGGACGAGGAAGCGGCCACCTCCAAGGCCGTGTAGGGCGACCTTCGGGCGTCATCCTCCACCCCTCGCTGCGGTCTTGACCCTTCCCCACCCATCCTCGATGCTCGCGCCCTAGCGAGAGCACGAGGTGGGCTATGCGAGACTTTGAAATGATGACCAAGGCGGAGGTGGTAAACGCCCAACGGGCGTGGGCCAAGGCCGTCATCGAGCAGGACGTGGATACGCTGCTGGGCCTCTACGACTTTGGCGCGCCCGATGCGCCCTTGCTTTTCAAGCCGACACTCGCGGACGTGATTCGCCTCGATGAAGCCGGCGCACGCTCGTACTTCGTCGGCGGCAATCCCGACTATCCGCACGACGGCGGCTTCCTAAACCACGGCTGGAAGCACGTGGAGTTTCAGAGCGCCGTCGGACCTATCCTCAAGGCCGGCGGACTCGGCTACAAGGACATGGGTCACTACACCTTTGTGAACGAAAAGGGCGATGCGACCCGCGCTGACTACACCTTTGCCTATCACAAGATTGGCGGACAGGTGCTGATCTCCCTGCACCATTCGTCGCTCAGCTGGATGCCTCCAAAGCATTAGAGCGCATCCCAAAAATCGCCGCGGCCCGGTTTCCGCAAGCTCACCTTCATCCATCCCCTCACCCCGAAAATGCTCGGCATTTACTTCGCGTCGCGGACGCTGAATTCCGCGCAGCGTCAAGAACCTGGCCACGGCGATTTTTTGGATGGGCTCCAGCGCCGACACGCGGTGCGCTGCGGCGCGAGCGCACGCGCCGCGGGTGGGCGCTGGGCGTAGCGGCGTGCAAAACTCAAGCGCCGATGGGCCTCTTCGAACAGCTGCTTAAACGCGTTGGGCTCGACTTTAGCTACGAGTTCGACCTTCGATCCGCGCCGTTCAACGAGGTCGACGACGGGCTCTTTGTCGGCGAACGTCCCACGCCCGCCTCCGTGGAGCGAATGCGGAACGCCGGCGTTACCCACGTCGTCAGCTGCCTGGAGGAAAGCGAGCAGGACAGCACCGCATTCCTTGAGGCCCACTTCGAAGTGCTCCGCCTCAACGTTCGCGACAGCATCCGCGAAGACATCGCGTCCGCCTTTCAGACAAGCCATGCGTTCCTCAAAGACGCCCCCGTAGCGCTCGTTCACTGCCGCGCGGGAGTGAGCCGATCCGTCACTCTCACCATTGCCCAACGCATGCAAACGCACGGCGAGAGCTTCTGGGTGGCGTTCGAACACGTTCGCGCTCGCCGGCCGGAAGCGCTGCCCAACATCGGCTTTGCCTCCCAGCTGCAGCGCTTTGAGTTCGAACTCGATCCGCGTCGCCGATCGATGCATCCTTCCTCCCTCGCGAACTACCTCCGGACGATCGCGTGCGTTCCGATGCCGATGGAGGAGATCGAACGCATGCTTCGCGACCACAACTTCGACGCCGCGGCAGCGCTTCTCGCCACCTTCGACGACGAGATCCCTCGGGTCGTGCGCGGCGTTCGCCTCTGAGGGTCGCTCCGGCGGCGGTTCCAAGGTACGAGGGCGAACTGATCTGCGCGACGTGCAATGCGAGCGGCTGGCCCGCGTGAAACTCCGCTAGATCGCTTCGATGCGCACGTCGTCGATGAACCAGCCGGTGTCCGTTGCGCGCCGCGAGCTATTGGCGTTCGTGGTGGAGCTCGAGACACCGGACGAGTAGCTGAAGCGCAGGGTGACCGATCCGGCGCTCAGCGCATCCGCGGGCAGGGGCAGCACCACCTCTTCCCAACCGCCGCTCGCGCCCACAAAGCCTGGGCGCCCGCTGAGGTAGAAGCGATCCGAGTCGATGCATGCGTAGCTCGAGCCGCGGTCCGGGTTGATGCGAACGGTGCCGGGATAGACGTCCGCGCTCAGCGCCAGCCAGCTATCGCCGCCATCCGTGCTCACTTCAACCACGCCGCCATCCGTCCAGGTGCTGCCATCGTAGGGGCCTGTCCAGAACCGGTAGTAGTGGCTCATCACCAGTGCGAGGTCCGTACCGCCGCAGGGCGCGACGTTGAAAGCGGGCGATTCGATGAAGCCGCGTCCGCACTGGGCGTAGTTGTCGTCGAGGTCCGTCCCGAAGCAGGTGGTGCCTTCGGCGCAATCCGGCTGGCCGGAGCGCGGCGTTCCCCACTCCCAAGGGTTGAACGGCCAGCTTCCGCTAACGCCGTCGAGGTTTCCCGTAAGCCAGCCGTCGGCCTGCGTCTCGAAGCCGTTGCGCGTCGCGTCCAGCGCCAAAGCGCATGCCGCGGTGATTCCCGCGTCCATCGCCGCATCGGGCACGGCCGCGTCCATGCCTATCTCCGGAACTCGAGCGTCCATCACCCCGGCATCGCGCATCGCCGAATCGGCGCCCAAGTCCGCCGCGCCGTCCCTCGCGCCGGCGTCGCTCGCTCCCGAATCCGCGGGGCCCGCCTCGAGGGCGCCGGTGTCGATCTGCATGCCCACGTCCGCACTGCTTCCCGCGTCGGGCTCCGGCCCGACTCGCGCGCGAGTCCCCGTCGCGCAACCGGCGCAGGCGAGCAGGGCGCTGAAGAAGATCGGATGGAGTGTTGCCGAACGCATGACTTCCCTAGCCGAGGTGCGCAGCGCGCCGTTCGGCGGGCTAACGAATGGCACTCTCGGAAACGCAGTCAAGCCAACGTCACCGGCAACGCCCGTTTTCGGTCGCACGCCTTGAAGGTGAGTCGAGCTACCTGAGGGCGTGAATCACATTAAGGCACAGAGTGTCGACAAACCCGGAATCGACGTCCGCCGGAAGCGACGTGCCTTCGGCGGCCCGCTGCATGGCGCCCTCCAAGCGCTCGGCTTCCGCGAGCAGCGCGTCGAAGGAAAGGGCGCCATCGCGAATGGCAAGGAGCTCCGCCGCATCGTCCCGACGCACACGCAGCGCACCCGTTTCCAGCACCTCGAGCCCCATACGCATCAAACGAACCAGATGCATCGCATGCTTGGTGTCATACCCATAGCGCCGTTCGAGCTCGGCGCGGGCGGGGTTTCGATCGGTCTTCCACGCCTGAAACGCGTTCCAGTGCTTGAGCGCGGCGCGGTAGTGCCGCTCCGCGTTCAGCGTACGGACCAAATCCGCCGGCAGCGAGAGCGTATGAGTGGCCACCGCGCGCAGCTGGTCCTTCAGATCCTCTTCGGAAGCCGCGAGCACCTCCATGTAGAAGTCGGTGACGCGTTCCTTGACGGCGATCCGCGCTGCCTTCGGCATCTCCACGTCGTCGATCAAAAAGCCGCGAACCTTGTCGGCCACGGCCTTTTCGATCCGGTTTCGGTCGTCACGGCCAAGCGCGGCGACGCCGTCGGGCAAGCCAAACTCACTCCGCGTCGGCGCGGCCTTGGGCGGAGACAGAAGCCAGGCACGATGGCTGCGAATCTTCTTCAGCTGCGCCATCGCGTATCCGTGAAAGGTGTGATGAACCTTCTTCGTCAGGAAGCGCTCGCGCGCGTCGTGGATCAGCCGCCAGGCGGGGGCCGCGAAGAGCCAATCGCGCTCGTCGGCAAAGAGAACCTCGAGCGCGCTCGGGTTGGCTACGGCACACAGGCGAAGAAACTTCGCCACGTCGAACACGACGCACTCGGCTTTGACGTCGAGCGCCCCTCGAAGGTCGGCGCGCTCCGCGAGCTTCGGCTGCGCGAGCTCCGCGAGCCCGTCCGGCAGCGCACCTTCGAACTGCTCAAAGCTTCGAAAGAGCGACAGCCGGAGCGGCTCGGGCGCCACGCACACGCCGCGCAGATCGACGTCCGATC
>JBCCRV010000220.1:0-10118 GCA_039201085.1 Myxococcota bacterium
GCTCCGAAGCCGACGCGGACGAACACCGCACGCGCTTCATCTACGACGCCGACGGCTTTCTCCTGCGCGCGCAGGAGATCGCCATGCGCTCGCCCGAAGGCGACGCTTACGTCCTCCGGCGGGAGCGAAGCTACGACGATTCGTTCGACCTTCCCGTTGAAGCGACGGCCTGGATGGTGCAGCAGGGCGAGGAGTCGCTCACCCCACGTAACCCGACCCGCATTACCTACAACGAGTTCATGGAGCTGACGGCCCGCTTTCAGCCGGGCGACCCCGTGGACGCTCCAAGCATTGAGTACGTTCGGGAGTACGGCGCTCCGGTGACGGCCTTTCGAACGCTGCGGCGCTCGGAGCGCGGCGGCGATCTCGATCTGGAAACGGTCCTCTGCCAGGATGGCCGAGGCCGCTCCGTGCAGACGCGCCGGCGCACGGTTGGCGACGCGTACCAGGTGAGCGGATTCTCCGAGTACAACAGCCGAGGCGCCGTGGTTCGCTCCTTCCGGCCCTTTGCGGCCACGGGCGGCGCGTGTGATCGCCGCGCTCCCTCGGACGTGCTCGTGACGACGACGCGCTACGACGCGCAGGGTCGCGTGCTCAGCCAAACGCTTCCCGACGCTGCCGACTACGGCGGTACGGCGACCGTTTCGCGAACCGAGTACCGCCCCGGCGCCGTCGTGAGCTTCGACGGTGAGGACGCGAACCCTTCGAGCCCCCATGCGAACACGCCCACGTCGGTCTTCTCGGATGGTCGCGGGCTAGCCCTTCGCATCGAACGGGAGCTTGTCGCCGGCGAGCCCATCGTGAGCCAGAGTGCCGAGTACGATTCGCTCGGGCGGCTCGTGGCGCTCATGGACGAGGCGGGCAACCGCAAGGAGCAGTCCTACGATCTGCTCGGCCGCGTCCTCGAGATCGATGACCCGAACTCCGGATTCCTCGTGATGGAATACAACGACGCCGGTCAGATGGAGCGGCGCACGGATGCGCGCGGCTTTACGACGCGCTTCGAGTACGACGCCCTTGGCCGCCGCGTGGCCGAGTGGGACGAAAACCGTGAGGAGGAGACGCGCGTCGAGCAGCGCTACGACTTGGGCGCCTCGTGCGACGCGGCGCGCTGCACCAATACGGCCACCCAGCTCGTGGAGGTCAGCTACCCGGCGCCGGCGTTCGTTCAGCGACGCATGGGCGGCGGCACCGAAGGTGTTCGACAGTTTGGCTACGACGCGCGCGGCCAGCTCATCTTCGCCGGGCACAACCTCGGCAGCGTCGTGGGCATCACCCGCCACGAATACGACAATGCCAACCGCCGGATCTCCACCACCCATCCGGACGGGCGAACGGTGATCCGCGGCTTCGACGATGCGAGCCGCATGGTGTCCCACTCCGGGTTCCTAAGCGCTGCGGGCTTCACCCCCGAAGGCCTCGTCGCCGAGCTCGAGTACACGAACGGCGTTCGCGACGCGTGGGAATACGACGCGCAGCTGCGCGCCGCCCGCCAGCAGACGTTTCTGGCCGGCGGCGTCGCGGTTCGCGACGTGCAGACCACGTACGATCGCACCGGCAACGCCCTCCGGATCACGGACGACGCGGTCGACGATGGCTGGGATCCGCTCAACGTGCAGCTGACACAGGACGCGTGGTACCGTGTTTCCGATCTGCGCGATGAGCGGGAGGAAGGCGATCACGCCATGACCTTCGCCTACGACCGGCTCGGCAACTTCACCGAGCTCGGTGAGCAGCGAAACGGCGAGATGACCCTTCGCGACGTGGCCTTCGACAGCAGCCGGCCGAACGCCGTCACCCGCGTCGGCGATCTGGCGTACGCCTACGACGACTCGGGCTACCTCGTACAGCGCGGCGACCTTCAGTTCGAGTGGGATCACTTTGGGCGCCTCGTTCGCGCGACGCGCGGCGGCGAAGCCGTGCTTCAGCTCGCCTACGCGTCGGGACCGAAGCCCACGGCGATCGCCGAAGGAGGCGGTCTGACCCTTCACATCAGTCCCGATTTCGAGGTCCGCGACGGACTCGCCGTGTCCTACGACCGCTTCGCCGCGACCCGCGCCGCCCGCCATGAATCCACGGGCCGGATGGCTGAATGGCTCGGCGACCCGAGCGCTGACGGACGTGTCTCGTCCCACGACGCGTGGCAGAGCTTTCGCGACGGCGACGAATCGGTACGCGAACGGGCTCGCGTGGCCCTTCGCGGCGCCGCCCGTCGGCTTCTGGTCGAGCGCAGCGGCGGCGACGCCGTGAGCGTGGTGCTTCACCGCGACCGCCTTGACGACCTCGTCGGTGCCACGGATGCAAGCGGCGAACTGCGCGGCCGTGCGCGCTACGCGCTCATGACCGGCGCCGATCAGCGACAGGGTTACGTCGACCGCTACGGCTTCTGCGGCCAGGAGGAGTTCGCGGCGCTCGGTCTGACTCGCCACCGGCACCGCTGGCTCGACGCGCACTCGCGCCGCTGGACCCAGCCGGACCCGCTCTTCCTCACAGTGGGTTCGATCACGGGCGGCGTGGGCTTTCAGTCCACCAATCCCTACGGCTACGTGGACGGCGCCTACGGCACGGCGAACGATCCTTCGGGCCTGGTCAGCTTGCGAAGCATCGGTCGCAGCATTGCGCGAGGACTCCGCGGCCTGCGCTCGGCGGCAGGCCGGGCCTTTCGTCGCCGCCGCGGTCGGGCGCGTGCGAACTCGGGAGACTCCGCCGGGTCGCGGCTGTCGACTGCGTCCGACGGATCCGGCATTGGCGTTCGCGACTTCCGGGAAGTCGGCACGCTCCGAGGGCAGCGCATTCTTCGCCCCAATAACCCGACCAATACGGCCAACTCCCGGCCTCCATCCGGTCCCGCAGACTTCAACGCCGCGATGCAGGAAATCGCGCGACTCCGTCGTGCGGAGTCCTTCCGCACGGCAAGTTCGGCCGGCACGCCGCCACCCCTTCCGCCCAGGCCGCCGCCCCTTCCGCCCCGGCCGACGCGTGGACCGTCCGGTCTCTCTTTGAGCAGCGGCGGAAACAGCGGCGCCCAGCGGGCGGCGTTCCGGGATGCGGTCGCAAGTTCCCAGGCAAGCCTGCAGCGCCGCGTTCAGGCAAACCGTCCGCCCAACCCGACGCAGCAGGCGCTGGACAGCAACCCGAACGTGTTTCGACGCCGCGACGGCCGGGTCGATTACCTCACCGGAGACGACATCTAAATGACCGAGCCCATGAGACTCCTTGAACCGTACTGCTAACGTGCAGCCATGCTTATGACCGCCCAGCCTTCGTTCCTACGCGCCTTCGTGACCTTCGTGCTTGCCCTTGGCGGCTGCGGGTCGGACTCGACGGAGGCGGCCACCGCCTTCGTCGGGACGACGGCCGACGGCGAGGTCCTCATCGCTTCTTTCTGGGGCGACGACGGGGCCGTGTTCTACGCCTGCGGACGAGACGCCACGCTCGACACGTCCACGGCATGGGTGCGCGTCCCGCGCGAGCTCGAGCAGCGGGACGTGCTCTTCAGCGCGCCGAGCCTTGAGCTCATGGCCACGCGCGAAGACGACGCGCTGCGCGCGGTGCTCACGCGCGGGGACGTCTCCGAAATGGTCCAGCTTGCGCCGATCGAGTCGGATGCCGAGGCGGGCGTGTTTCTTCGGGAGGAAGGCGAATGCCGCACGGCGGTCATCGCCCTGCCATCGGAAGGCGGCATTCGGCTGCAGGGCGCCCACTTCTGCGCGCCAGGCGGCCCCTTCTTTCAGGTCACGCCCGTGCGCCCGGTGGAAACGCTCGGCGATTCGCTCCTCGTGAGTTTCGATGATGGCGGAGGAATCCAGGAGTTGATGCTCCCCCGCTTCGGTGGTTTGTAGCCACGGCTTGTAACTCGATGGCGAGGTGTAGAAGATGGGCGCGTGAAGGCCGATGGCCAGCGCGCGTCCACGCCCGGGCTCCGGCCCTCCTTTCCGCCGGCATGGCTGGGGGAAGACGAGGGCCGTGCGTCCTTTGTGGGCCGAAGCGACGAGCTGGAGCGCACCTTAGCGCTCCTCCGCGAGGGACGGGTGACGACCGTCGTGGGCCCCGCAGGCATCGGCAAGAGCCGGCTGGCACGCGAAGTGGCCCGCAGCTGGGACGAAGCGTACGTCCTGCCCCTCAGCCAGCTCAACGACGGGGACGGCTGCGTGGCGCGGGTCGCCCGCGCCCTGCGGCTCGATGCGACCTCGGACGAAAGCGACGTCGGCCGGTCGCTGGCGGCGCGCGGGTCCGTGCTGCTGGTGCTCGACGACGCGGACCGGGTGGTCCAGCCCCTCGCCGCGCTGATCAACGCGTGGGCGGCTCGGGCGCCGGAGCTGCGCGTGCTCGTCACGAGCCGCGAGCGGCTGCGTATGCGCCGGGAAACGACCGTCGAACTCGGCTCCCTTTCCTGCGAGGGCGGCGCCAGCTCGGATGCGGCGAAGCTGCTTCTCTCCGCCGTCGAGCGCGTGAGCGGCGGAATCACGCTCGAGGATGCGGAAGTCGTGCGCTGGTGCGAATGGCTCGACGGCGTTCCCCTGGCCCTCGAGCTGGCGGCGGCGCGCGCGCCCTTTTTGGGCGAGGCGGGCGAAGGCGATCGGATCGCCATGCTTGATCGCGGCTTTCGGGACGCCCAGCCGCGGCACAGCACCCTGGCGCAGGCCATCGCCTGGTCCTGGGAGCAGCTCGACGAGGGCGCGCAGCGCTGCTTGGCGGAGGCCGCCGCCTTCGTCGGCACCTTTGACGTGCGCGTCGCCTCGCAGGTGATCGAGGGCGGAGGATCGCCCGCACAGGAGACCCTTCGCGCGCTGGTCGACAAGTCACTGCTTCGAATCGACGGGCGCCAGCGCCTTCGCCTCGACGGAGCCGTTCGCGAGTTCGTCATCGAGGCACTGCCGGATGCGCACCAGCAAGCGCAGCAGCGCCTCGACCGGGCGCTCGCGGCACGCGCGGCGGGGTCGCCCGACGAAGGGCTCGCATCGATTCCCTTTCATCCGGATGACGTGCTCGCGTCTGCCGAACGCATGCTCGCCGCCGACTGCGTTCTCGAGCCGGACGAGCGCGCATGGGCGCTCGTGCTCGCGGCGCGTCTACTTCAGGCGGAAGGGCCCGTGCAGCGTCTTTCGTCGCTCATGGCGTCGGGCATCGAAGCGCTGAGCGCGGCGAAGCTTGACCCGGCGCTGCTGCTGCGTTTGAAGCTGGCCCACGCAGTGGCGACGCGCATGCAGGGACAGCACCCCTCGGCGCTCGAAGCGCTGATGGAGTTGGTGCTGGAGGCCGGCGGTCACGTGCCGGCCCTTCGCGCCCTCGTCTACACGGAAGCGGCGATCGCGCGCCACGCACAGCGAGACCTCGACGGCGCCCGGGCGCTCTACGAGCAGTCCCTGGAACTCACCGATTCGCCGCGCCTTTCGGGCCGCCTTTGCGCCAACCTTGGTTCGATCGCGCACGACGCGGGCGACCTCGACGCCGCGGAGCAAACGTACAAGCAAGCCCTCACCTCGCTGACCCCCCTTGGCGACGGACGTCTCTTGGGCGCCGTTCACTGCAACCTCGGGCTGCTCTACCAGGAGCGCGGCGACCTTGTGCTCGCGGAGCAAACGATGCGTCTCGGTCTCGGCGAGCTCGACGGATCGGAAGATCGCTACCTAGGCGGTATTCATCGCGGCAACTACGGTCAGCTGCTGCTCGAGATGGGCCGCGTTCACGATGCGATGCGCGAGCAAGAGCTCGCCTACGCAAGCCTCAGCCGCATGGGCGACGATCGATCGGCGGCAATTTCCCTGAGCCGACTCGGCGCCGCCCGCGCCCTTCGCGGCGACTTCGCGGGCGCCGAACGCGACTTCGATGAAGCCCGGGGGCGCGCCCAGCGCACGCAGGACACGCTCGCCGAAACGGTGGTGAACGTGTACTGCGCGTTCCTGCCCTTAGGGCGCGCGGAGAAGCTCGGGCGCGGCGGAGACGGGCACGAGGCTCACGTCGACCGCTGCCGTTCGATGCTCGCGAGCGCGATTGAGCTGCCGGGCTGGCGATATTCGGACGACGCTCGCACGGGGCGCCGAATTCTGGAGGCGCGCCTCGGCGCGCAAACGCGCGTCGGCGCCGAGAGCGAAGACGGCGACCTCTTTGTGTGCATCGAATCGCGCTTTTTCCGCCTCAAGGATCAACCCTGGCAGGACCTGCAGGGCTCGACGCCCGCCCGCCGCATTCTCGAGAGCCTCATCGAGCGCCGCGAGGGCCTCGACATCAAGGCGCTCCAAGAACACGTCTGGCCCGGCGAACGCATCGACGCGGAAGCGGCGAAGAACCGCATCTACGTCGCCCTCTCCCACCTGCGAAAGCGCGGACTCAAGCCCTACATCGTTCGCACGGGGACGCAGTACGCCCTTGAGGCCGAGCTGCGAGTGCGCCGCATCGCCAGCGTTGCGCCGCCGGATGAACCCAGGGGTCCGTAGTCTCGCTACCGCTGCGCGTTGGTCCGGTCCAGGACTCGATGGTGAGCCTTGCGATAGGCGGTGAGCGAATACGCACTGAAGACCGACACCGCGCTTGAGGGCCGATCGGCTTGGGGCACATCGCCGTCGCCGCGGCGGCGCAGAAGTCCTGGGTACCCTTGCAGCCGCGCGCCTCAGCTGTCGCGGCGCCGTTCTAGGGGCCAAAGCTGCGCCGAACCGAATCGCTGGTAGCCACGGCGTCGTGCATCGGCATGGATAACGCGAACGCGCGACTGCTTGATCGATTGATCTCTCTGAAACCATTGGCGTTTTCGAGAACACGAACGCGAACAGCTCAAAACCATGCTTCGCCTTACCTTTCCACACACTGCAGGGACTCACGCATGTAAATGCGCTGAACTTCCGGCGAGGAGGAATGGCATATGGATAAGGCAATCGGTGACGTACAGGAGCTGCAGAAGCTCCTCGCGGTGAACAAGAGCGACGGGACCTCGACCCCTGTTACGAGCACAGAAGTGATCATCCAGCACCTCAATGAACACACGTGGCAGATCACGAGTTGGATCGGGTTTGATAAGCTCCACTTTCAGCCCGACGAGGTGATCGATGCGGTTCTTGCGGCGGCCACGCCTGAAGTGCGCGAGTCGCTCCGCTCTCATACGATGCACGTGGCTAAGGGGATGCCAAGATCGAACCCCCGTTGGCTGGCGCTTGTCGTACGCCTGATCGATTCGCCTCCCTTTGAAGGCAGCGGGCGCGACTTAATGAGCCTCGTGTCAGGCTTCGCCTGGCTCGAACCTGCGCGCCCGTCACTCGCGCGCCTTAGCCGCGGCTGCAACGATTCGATCCGACACGAGGCGTGGTGGGAGTACGCCACCGACCACAACCGGCTTCGCGCAGGTCTAAACAACACTGTGGTGGGCATCTTGCTTGATGGGCTCGAAGGCACATGGAACGGCCGTCATCCAGTGCACGCCGCCGCCCTCGCGGCTGACGCTGCGGCGCTTCAGTCCTTTCCGAATGCGATGGACGAAGCGCTCGGCGAAACGATCGCGCGGTTCACAACGTGGCATTTCGGGCCCGATGGAAACGGCGATCGTTACATTAAAACGGTTGAACTGCCCAAAGGTGCGACGCCCGCAGCCCTCGTTCGCCAACTGCTCGATGTGCTTCGCACGGGTCGCGATGCGCTGAGCCAGCCCTTCGAACCCAAGGCGAAACTCAAGCGCTGGATCAAGGAGCGGAAACTCGACACCAAGCTCGAGGAGATCGAAAGGTCGCGCGCCGCCGAACTCGAAGCCGTCAACGAGCGCATCAAGCGTTACGAAGACGCGCTGGCGGTGATTGAGCGCAGCGACAGCTCGAGCGAGGCTTCCGTGCGCACCGAGCCGGAGGATGGCCCCGCCGACGCGCCCGTGGACTTGCCGTGGCTTCGTGAGCATCTAGAGGACTGCGCCGACGACACGATCGACGCGCCCGTCGAGTTCACGCGTGCATATGCTCGTGGTGCGGACGTCTGCGTGGAGTTCGAGGTGGAGGGTGAGGCGCGTCGCGTGGAAATCGCGTGGCCTCAGCCGTCCGAGAGCGGCGACGACGAAATCCTCGACGGGAAGATCCTTGAGCTGATCAACGAGATCGCTGACCATGCCCACTAGGCGATCTGGTCGCTGCCTCCACTCGTCGTTGACTTCAGGGGATTCTTTGTGGGAAGGGAAGCCCTTACCACCGCTAAGCGTTCGCCGAGCGACCTGCGTTTTTACGCCGCTGCGAGGTGCGAAAGGCCACACGTTGCCGGGAGTGGAACGGATCGCTTGGAAACAGCCGCGCACGCTATTCGGTCTTGCGGCATGCATCGTCCTTGGTGCGTGTGTCTCCCCGGCGGATATGGGCGTGGACTCGGGCCCAACGGCTACGGACGCGAGCATGGGAATGGGCGAAGACGCCGGCCTGGACCATAGTCCGGGCGCTGAAATGGGACCCGCGCCCGATGGTTTCGACGGGGGCACCTGCGATGGCTGCGACGATGGAGACTCATGCACCATCGACCAATGCGTCGACGGAGCTTGCATGAACGATCCTATCGTGTGCGATGAGCCGCCGGCTTCCGTCTGCCTTGGCGACACGGCGCGCATGTTCGACCGTGGAACTTGCAGCGAGGGATCGTGCGAGTACACGCCCGTGGACGAACCGTGCCCGCTGGGCTGTGTAGCGGGAGCCTGCATTCAACCCTGCGGCGAGAACGAGCATGTTCAAGCCGGGCGCTGTGTCGCGTGCACTCCTGACGAGGTACGTCCGGCGGGCGACGATCCGTCGGGTGAGGACACGTTCTGCGAACCAGGTTGTGAAACAGCGGCGGAGTGCGTCGACCCCGCCCGTTCTCGCTGCGGTGGAGACTCCGTATGCATTCCTTGCGTAGACGATGCGGACTGCTCGCACATCGGTACGGACCATCGCTGCCGCAGCACCGAGGGCGGTTCCGAATGTGCACCGCCCTCCGCGTTGGATGAACTGGAAGATGGTTCGGTAGTTTCCGTCTACGGCCGCTGCAGCAGCTACTTCGTCGCCAACCAAGCTCGAGGTGGGTCGAGCGGGGGGAGTTGTCTGGTCACATCGCGTTATGAGCCCGCGATGTGCGACAGCATTCGCTACGAAGTGACCATACGCCGTGAGGGTGAGCGGGTGTTTGTGCAACCTGGTGAACTCGCCCGCATGAGCTGCGAACGCTTTGGCTGGCAATCGGGTTTCGGCGCGCTTCCCTCGTGGCCGGGTTCGCTAACGCCACCGGAATTCGAGATCATCGAGCGCGCCGCTGGGAACGCGTATGGAGATACGGTCCACGAGACGCGCTGCGAACCGCAGTGCGGCAGCGGACTTCCTGCCGAGTCAGACTATTCCGCTTCGTTGACGGAAGACGGTCTCTTTCGCCTCACCGTATCAAGCAGCTTTCCGACGGACCGTTCGATTCGTTGTCCAATACAAACGGGTCGCGCCCGCTGTACTTTTCAGACTCGCTGAGCTCGGCACCGGCAGCACGTTGATGGCCTTTCGCCAACCCGCCACGACGCTTGTGGATCGGAACGACGGGGTCGGCTCGACATCCGGGCGAAATACGCGATTTCCTTGAGGCCGCCCGAGTCGGCGGCAAGTTGGATAAGCCAGGTTGCCTTCTTGGGTGTGCGGCGGCGCAATCAGCTGGGATTTTCACACGGCTATCTGGATATTGTTCGCTGCCGGTTCCATCGGACTAGGCTTTTCGTTTAGATAGTCGAGCTGGCGGCGCCGTGTAGTCGCCCGGGAGTGGCTTTTGCCCCGTGACACGTAGACGGAAAACACCCAAGCAAGAACGCTCGCGTTTCGTCGTCGATGCGATTGTCACGGCGACCACCCAGCTCCTAGAGAGGTCTTCGCGTCCGCGTATCTCGATGCGGGACATCGCCAAGCGAGCCGGCGTGAGCGTCGGTTCGATCTACGACTACTTTGAGGACCGCGAGAGCATATTCGCATCGATCGTCGAGCGCTTAACGCGGGAGAGCTTCGAGCAGCTCTTTCGGATGTGGCAGGATTGGGAGCACGAGCCCCTCGAGACGGCGATCGTTAACATGCTTGACGCCGTGAGTAAGCGCTACTTGGCGTCGCCCCCAGTCTTTCGAATGGCCTTTCGAACGCTCGTTCGCCTTCGCA